>DASUFM010000595.1:0-7467 GCA_036274535.1 Blastocatellia bacterium | reverse complement strand
ACGTAGAGGTCGGCGGGATGAACAAGAAAATTGAATGAAGACCCGACGCTCTGGCGATTGACGTCCTGCACGTTTGCCGTGGCTGTGACGGAGGTCGGGCGTGGCGGCGTGACGGAATCGAAATCGATTCGCAGGCGATGTTTGCCGGAAGCGTCCGTGCGGCCTGTGAATTCCTTGTTGTTTCCGCCGGATTGATAGCTGTTATATTCCCACCAGGGCGTCCATTTGCCGAAGATGAAATCGTCGCGATTCGGCGGCGTGAAACTGGCGGGCGTGGCGCTGACATTCCATCGGACTTCGGAATCGGCCAGAGCGCCGCCGGCGTAATAATTCGCCGCGACCGTCAACGTCGCGTGATCGCGGACGAAATGCGGGCCTTCGCTCGCCGTCGTTTTGACTTCGTATTCGGGGCGGCGGAATTCCTGGACGCGAATATAGCGATTATAGACATTTTGCGTCAGGCCTCCGGCCCCTATGGCTGTCAGAGTCAAAGGCGAATTGCCCAGGTTCATCGATGGCGGGAGTTTGAAAGCCATATCGAACCCGCCCGCCGCGTTGACGCGCGCGTAGCCCTTCGAAACCTCATTGCCGCGCGAATCCCTGAGCGAGTAATTGAGGCCGGCTACTCCGCCGGCCATTCCGACGTCGCCCAGGGGGCCGGCGCCCACTTTGCGCAACCAGCCTTTTACGTGAACCTCTTCGCCGGGGCGATACATCCCGCGATCATCGAAAACATGCCAGCTCAATGAGTCGCCGGCGGCTTGCTTGCGCCATCCGCTGTAATTGCCGTCATCCCACCAGCTCAGGTCTTCAGGCAGGAACGCGACGTCCTTGCCGCTTCGCGCGATAAGCATCTTCCTGCCCGGGGCGGCGGTCAGCGCAAAATTCGCCAGCCCGTTCGCCTCTGTTTTGGCGGACGTCTGCTCAACGGCTTTGAAATTCGCGATCGCGATTTCGACATCGCCGAGCGGCCTTCCGTCTTTGAGAGATGTGGCCCAGCCGACCAGCTTCGATTGATCGACGAATGCGTCGAGGCCGATGTTCGTCGCCTGTATCCAGGCCTGGAGCGAACGCCGCTCCCAGTCGTTGCGCGGCGGCTGAACGGCTTCGACGCTGATGATGACGTGACCTGCGCCTTCGTTGAGCGCGGGCTTCAAATCAATCTGCGTCTCGACAATCTCGTCCGGCTTATCCGCCACATCGATGACTTTCGAAGAGACCAGGCGCCCGATCGCCGGCATCGCCGGTTTACGACGATAGCCGTATTGCTGCGCCTCTCGCATGAAAGCGGCGTATTGGCTCCAATGCTCGGGAGTGACGGCGTATAGACTGACTTTCAACCGCTGGTGGTTGACGCTGAAGACCGAAAACTTCGGCTGGCTGTATGGATCCAGCACTGTCATGCCTTCGCCGGATGCGGCCAAACTGGGCATGGCGTCGCCGACCTTGAATTCCAGCGTTTTGTTTTCGCCCAGTGTTTGCCCGTAAATGTCGCGGATCGAAGCGTCGAGCGTCACGGTGTAAACCGTGCGGCCTTTCGACTGTCCCTGAATGTAGATCCAATTGCCGTAATTGGTCACATTCATTCCCGGCAATTCCGGCGTTACGCGAATCTGCGATTTGTCGAAAGATTTCAAGTCGAGCGAATTGTTGAACTCGATCATCCACTGCATGCCTGGCGCGCAATTGTCGTTGTATCCGCAGCGATGGCTCTTCACTAGGAGCGGGCCGAAGGTCGTAAAGGAGAACGGCTGGCCTTTGGTAGTCACGCCAGGGCCTTCAGCCGAAGGCGCGCCCGGCGCGACCGTGTAGGTGAATTTGCCGTCCACCGGCAATGGGGTTTGCGGATCGTCGCCCTGGGACGCGACGGCGCGAAAAGCGATCCAGTAATCCTTGTTCGCGGCTTTGACCATCCGGCTGACGTTCTCATCGGCCCGTATCTCATCGTCGGTCGCCGGCCGCAACGTCCATGCGCGACCCGAGGAACTCAGGCGGATTTTCCTGAGCATCGAAGCGGGTTCGATGCGCTGGTCGAATTCAATGAAGAAGACCGGATTACGGGAGTGCGGGCCGTCTGTGGGAAAGCTGGATTTGACCTGAGGCGGGGGCGTCGAGAAAGTCCATTTTTTCGCCGCGCCCAGCGAACCGCCGACGGCCGATTTCGTCCCGGCGGGGATTTCCACGGTGTAATCGGTCGCCATCGGAAAGCGGCCCGTAGGCTCGAACAATAAAGTTTTAGTCCCAATCCACCGCCATTTGCCAGCCCATTGACCTTGAGGCTGAGGCGAGAGTTTGACCGGAACCTGCGATGCGCTCAAATCTTCATTCGACGTGACGGCGACCATCGGCTGCGAGAACGTGACGCTCAGATGCGGCGCGATGGGCACGTCGCCTTCCGGCGAAAAGCGCAGGACTTCGAGCGGGCCTGACGCGACCTGTTCCGACCCCGCCGCGCCGCCGGCCTGTGGAAAAGCTTCGCTGATCGTTTGACCGGCGCGGGGCGGCGGCAGCGAACGGTCGCGCAGCGCGAAATCCTTCTCGTCGTCGCCTTCGGTCTTGATCGGCGGCAATCGCTTGAGCAGGTTCTGTGTGGCTTCTTCAGAGAGCGGCTCGGCGCCCGGTCGGGCGAGTCGCTCTTGTGCCTGTTGTTTGGGTTCGTCCTGGGCTTCGCTCAAACGGAAGACCAGTCCATTGTTATCATTCGAATCACCGGCCATGAGACGTCTCCTTTGCCCGCTTGCGCCTGATTGAATCGCGAAAGACAGAAGTATAAACCCTAGACATAATAGAAAGATCAATCGTGATTGAGAATTTTTGAAGCGAGCGAGAATCGTTTTCATTGGCCAGGTTTCCTTTCATCATTGAGCCGTTAAACAGTCCAAACACCGTCGGGCCAAACACCGTCGAGAGGATGGCCGAGACCATAATTATTGCAAATCAGTACCGCGAGCGGTAGCGAGCGCCGTTCAATCGATGGCTAATCGACCGCGCCCCGCTCGCTACCGCTCGCGGCGCTGATTGCCGAAAGAACGCATGGGCGAGCGATTCTTGCGATAGAATCGGGGCGGGCGATTCACGCCGGTCGGAATCATGACGCTCTATAATAAACTTTTATTCCATTTGTCGCTCGCTATGGATATGATTGCTGTTATGAGCGTACCGACTGCTGCGATACTTGTGATCGGCGATGAAATTCTGAGCGGCAAGACCGAGGACCAGAACGCCCGGCTGCTGATAGGCGAACTGCGCGAACTCGGCGTCGCGTTGCGCCGGATCGTGACCATCCCGGACGACGTGGAAGAAGTCGCGGCGTTCGTGCGCGAACTGTCGTCGCGGTTCGATCACGTCTTCACTTCGGGAGGCGTGGGGCCTACGCATGACGACATGACGCTCGCCGGAGTCGCGCGCGCCTTCGACGTTAATCTGGTCCGACATCCCGATCTGGAGGCCAGGTTGAAAACATATTTCGGCGACGCCGCCGATGAGTCGCGGCTGCGTATGGCCGACGTGCCCGACGGCGCCGAATTGCTGGAGACCGAAGAGATGCGCTGGCCACTGCTCAAGGTCAGAAACGTCTTCATCCTGCCCGGAGTGCCCGAACTCTTCCGCAAAAAATTCATGGCGATCCGCGAGCGGTTCCGCGTCGCGCCTTTCTTCGCGCGGGCGTTTTACACGCTTCAGGAGGAGTTCGACATCGCCGAAGGGTTGCGCGACGTAGCTGACGCCCACCCGCAGGTCGCCATCGGATCATATCCGAGTTATTCCTCGCCCGAATACCGCGTCAAAGTCACCCTGGAATCGAAAGATGGCTCCGCGCTCGAATCCGCGGCCAAAGACCTGATCGGGATTCTGGATCAGGAAAAATTCGTGCGGAGTGAGTGAGATAAGATCTCCGAAGAATTTCAGCCACGAATGAACACGAATAGACACGAATGGCAGAGGTCGAGAAAGAGATTCGTGTTCATTCGTGTTCATTCGTGGCTGAAATCTGTTTGTTAATCCTCAATCTTTCGACGTATTCGCCGGCCTTCCGCCGGTGTTCATCCGACGCCAGCCTTTCGATGATCGCGCCTTTCATTCGCTCGAAAGCCGAAGCCGTGTCGAGGTCCAGCAGGTCATGGCACAGCCGTTTGCTCTCAAACAAGGCCTGGCGCGGTCTGGACGCCAGTTTTCCTGCCAGTTTCAAAGCCTCAACGAGCAGTTCATCAGCGGGATAGATATGATTGACCAGCCCGATTCTGTAGGCTTCGTCGGCGCCGATCGTGTCGCCGGTCATGGCCATCTCTTTGGCGCGGCCGAAGCCGATGATCTTGTAGAGCGGATAGGCGATCTGAGTCAGCCCCAACAGGATTTCGGTTTGGGCGAAGACCGCCGCCGGCGCGCAGAGCCGCAGGTCGCACATCGCCGCCAGGTCGAAGCCGCCGGCCACCGCCGGGCCGTTGACCGCGGCGATCACCGGTTGCGGCAGGGCGTAAATCCGCCGGAAGAGCGCAAACGCGGATTCCACATAAGCGGTCCGGCCCGCCGTTTCCAGTCCGAGCAGGTGATTCAAATCCAATCCGGCGCAGAAAGTCGTCCCCGCGCCGGTGATGACCACGACGTTCAGAGATTCATCATCCGCCGCGTCGTCGAGCGCGTTCGATAAATGATCTATCAAATCCGGGTGAAGCGAGTTGCGCTTTTCCGCGCGATCGAGCGTAAGTAATAAGATATTGCCGCGCCGTTCGATTGTGAGCATGATTTTCCTCTCAACAGGGTCTGCAGGGCCTGTCAGTCTTATAGGCCCTGCAGGACCTATTATGTTACAATCCAAAACTTAATCTCTAGCGAGAGTTTTTTTATGATTCAGACCGTTCGAGGAACAAGAGACATTTTACCCGCGGACATGCCGCTCTGGCGGCGTGTCGAGGATCTGGCGCGCGAGGCTTTCCGCCGCTATGACTACAGCGAAATACGCACGCCGATATTCGAGAAAACCGAACTGTTCGCGCGCGGCGTCGGCGAAGCGACCGACATCGTCCATAAAGAGATGTACACCTTCATTGACCGCGCCCGCGCCGACAGTGAGGGCGAATCGCTGACGCTGCGGCCCGAAAACACGGCGCCGGTCGTCCGCGCCTACATCCAGCACAAAATCTTCGCCGACAAATCGCCGGGCGAATTGACCAGGCTCTGGTACTCCGGCCCCATGTTCCGCCGCGAACGCCCGCAGGCCGGCCGTTACCGCCAGTTTTATCAGATCGGCGCCGAAGTCATGGGGTCGAGCGACGACCCGGCCATCGAGGCCGAAGTGATCGAGATGCTCGACTGGTTTTTGAAAGAGCTGAAGATCACAAATACCACGCTGCTGATAAATTCGGTAGGCGAACCGGCGGGCCGCGCGGCCTACCTGGAGATATTGCGCGAGGCGATCAAGCCGAAGCTTGACAAGCTTTGCGTCGATTGCCATCACAGGTACGAATCGAATCCGCTGCGCGTCTTCGATTGCAAGGTCGAAAGCTGCCAGCCGGTGATCGCGACGCTTCCGACGATCACCGATTCGCTCGACGAGGCTTCGCGCGAGCACTTCGAGAAGTTCAAGGCGCATTTGGACGCGCGCGGCATCGCCTACACGGTCAACCCGCGAATGGTGCGCGGGCTGGATTATTACACCCGCACGGCGTTCGAAATCGTCGGCAACGACAAGCTTGGAGCGCAGAACACGCTGATCGGCGGCGGCCGTTACGACGGGTTGAGCGAAACGCTCGGCGGGCCGCCGGCCAAGGGCTTCGGCTTCGCGTTCGGACTGGATCGGATGGTGATGGCTTTGCCCGATGACGAGGCGGAAAGATTGCGCGCGGCGGACGCCCCCGATCTCTTTATCGTCTTTCTGGGAGAGGCGGCGCGCAATCGAGCGTTCGAAGTCAGCCGCAAATTGCGCGAGGCCGGAATAGCCGTGGCCATGGAATTCGAAGACCGCAAGATGAAGAAGGCCATGGCGGCGGCTGACAAATCGCGCGCCCGCTACGCGCTGATCATCGGCGAAAACGAAGTGGCCGGCGGCGGATACGGTTTGAAGAATCTGGCGACCGGCGAACAGGAATCGCTCGCGCTCGACGAAATCATCTCGAAAATAGCCACGGAGTCACAGAGCCACAGAGACGGAGGATGGAAGATCGAAGATTGAAGATCGAAGATAGCGATCCTCGATCCTCTGTCTCTGTGTCTCTGTGTCTCTGTGTCTCTGTGGCTGATCAATCTTGGTAGGAAAGAATAATGCTCGATCATTTAGGACAGACTAAACGCACTCACTCCTGCGGCGAGTTGCGCCGCGAACATAAAGGTCAAAAGGTGACGCTGATGGGCTGGGTCAACAGTTATCGCGACCATGGCTCGCTGCTCTTCATTCATTTGCGCGACCGCGACGGCGTCGCGCAGGTCGTTTTCCGCGAAGAGATAGACGCCAAATTGCTCGATCGCGCCCGTCAGGCGCGAACCGAGTACGTGCTGGCCGTCACCGGCGAGTGCGTCGCGCGCACCGAGGAAAATTACAATCCGAATATGGCGACTGGCGAAATCGAAGTGCTCGCCTCGGAGTTGAAGATTCTCAACGACGCGCAGACTCCTCCGTTCGAGATAGAGAACACCAGGGCGGCTGAAGATCTGCGACTGAAATACCGTTACCTGGATTTGCGCCGGCCTGAAATGCAGCGCAACTTCAAACTTCGGCACGAACTGGCGCTGGCCGCGCGGCGCGCGCTCGACGCTCAGGGCTTTTACGAGATAGAGACGCCGATCCTGACGAAATCGACGCCGGAAGGCGCGCGCGATTACCTGGTGCCGTCGCGCACATTCCCGGGCAAATTTTTCGCGCTGCCGCAATCGCCGCAGTTGTTCAAACAGTTGTTGATGATTTCGGGCTACGACCGCTACTTCCAGATCGCGCGGTGCTTCCGCGACGAGGATCTGCGCGCCGACCGCCAGCCCGAATTCACCCAGATAGACATAGAGATGAGCTTCGTTCAGCCTGACGACGTGTTCGCGGCGGTCGAGCCGTTGATCGTCGATCTGTTCAAAGCGGCCGGCGCCGAGCCGCCCGCGACGCCTTTCCCGCGAATGCCTTATAGCGAGGCGATGAACCGTTTCGGCTCGGACAAACCTGACCTGCGTTTCGGACTGGAGTTCATAGATCTGGGCGCGCAATTCGAGGGCGGCGCCTTCCCGGTTTTTGCCGACGCCCTGAAGAAAGGCGGCGCGGTCAAGGGCGTCGTAGTCCCAGGCGCGGCCGGCTGGTCGCGCAAACAATTCGACGACATCATAGAGCACGCGAAGCGGCACGGCGCTGGCGGACTGGCTTACATTCAGGTCCTCGAAGGCGAGAGTAAATCCGCCCTGACGAAATCGCTCGGCGCCGAGGGCGTCAACGCCGTGATCGCGGCCGCGGGCGCGAAGGCCGGCGACGCGATCCTCATGATCGGCGGCAAATGG
>DASUFM010000594.1:0-4473 GCA_036274535.1 Blastocatellia bacterium | reverse complement strand
TGACGGCATGATTGCCGCCGGGCTGGTTGGCCTGGAGGCCTTCAACGAAAAACGGGACGAAACAGATCGGGCGAAGCGTTTATGGTTCTGCCTGCCGAAGGGACGCTCGCAAACGGCTATGGAGCGGGTGGCGCTTCTGGACGTTTCGCATCTGGGGGCGCGAATTGAATGCTTCGAGGTTGACGAGTCCGGCGAAGAAATGATGAATGTCCGCCCCGCCACGCAGGACGAACTGCTCAACTCCCATCCACATGAAGTGGTCTGGCCCGGGGGCTCAAAGCCGCCAATGCCAGAGGATATATGGCGCGAAAGAATAGTCAATCTGGCGCCCGGTTTGATAGAGACACGACTGGACGTGAGGAGTGGCCGCGAACGTTTCGAGATCAAGGGCCTGGAATTTGCGAGGCTTGGCCCCGGCGGGCAGGTGAAATTCGGAGTCGCCGGGGCGATTTCTGAAAGCGAAGCGATTCCGGCCGTTCTGTCCGAATCTAATTTCGGCGAACTTGAACGCATGGTGCGGGAAATCACTCACTACCGTTCGGCTGAATGCCCGGATCGCCGGCATCCGTTCTATCATTTGCGCCCAGAAGCGTGGTTGGAATCGTCGCTGCGCCGTGACATTCGCCGCCTCGACGCCACATTCGATGAGCGTTTCGTTTATTCGCAAATTCCAGCCTGGCGATCCGATGAGCGTTCGGTTATAGACCTGTTGACTGTAAATCACGAAGGCCGCCTGGCTGTGATCGAAATCAAGGCGGGGGAAGACCCCCAACTGCCCTTACAGGGGACAGATTACTGGCTGAGAGTAGAACAGGGTCGGTTGCGCAATGAGTTCAAAAAGCGCGGGCTCTTTGAAGGCGTCACAATCGCAGACATTTCCCCGCTGCTATATCTGGTCGCGCCACGGCTTCGATTTCACCGGACATTCGAGATCATCGCTCGATGCCTTTCGCCGCGAATCGAAGCCTGGCGGATCGGCCTCAACACGAACTGGCGCGAAGGCCTGAAAGTTCACACGCGCGAGCGCCTTGGGGATCGCCATGAACAGGGTCTATGGGGCCTATAGGTTTTATCAGTCCTGCGCGAGAATACTCCACTCATGATTGGAGACGAATCGCGCAAATTTTCAATTTCAAATTCACTGAATGTGGTAAGATCACTGCAACAGTGGATGTCAAGATAAAATCAACACCGCAATCCGAGATCATCTCTATGCAAGGGCCGCAATCCCCCGAAACTGAGGACGGCGTTCTGGTTATAGATAAGCCGGAAGGTCTGACTTCGCACGATGTAGTGGCGAGGGTACGGAAAATCCTGCGAACCCGTCGTGTCGGGCATGCAGGGACGCTCGACCCGTTTGCGACAGGCGCGCTGGTGGTATGCGTGAACCGCGCGACCCGACTGGCCCAGTTTCTGACGGGCGATGACAAGGAATACGTCGCCACAATGCGGTTAGGCTTCGCGACCGATACCGGCGATCTGACCGGAACGCCGAAGACGCCTGTAACTGATGCGGGTCATATTACGTCAAACAAGATACAAGAGACGTTTAGTCGTTTTCTGGGACCTGTCAAACAGATTCCGCCGATGTATTCCGCGAAAAAAATCGGCGGAGTGAAACTGTACGAGATGGCCCGGCGCGGAGAAGAAATAGAACGCGCGCCAGTCGACGTGGAAATCAAAAAACTTGAACTGCTCAACACGGCAGGCAATTCGGCGCAGGCTGCGGTAAACGAGCAAACTGCGCACGCTGAATTTTCATTCCGGGTCATCTGCTCTTCGGGAACTTATATTCGCGCTCTTGCCGAAGATATCGGCGCGATTCTGGGCGTCGGGGCCCATTTGACGCAGCTCCGAAGGACCAGATCCGGAAGGTGTTCAATTGAGGACGCCATGACCCTGGAAGAATTGACGGATCTGGCGCAGTCTGACCATGGCGCCTGGGGCAATCGGGTCAGGATGATACCTATGGCTGAGGCCATAGCGATGCCTGCGTTGGAGGTAAATTCTGAAGACCGCAAACGAATTTCTCACGGACGTTCAATCGAGCGCCCTGCAGAATGTCGCGAGAGTTACGCGAACGGCGCTCTCGCAAAACTCTGCGATAAAAAAAATCAACTCATTGCAATCGCCGAGTTCGATTCGAGTAAAACCCTTTGGCATCCGAGAGTTGTATTGATAGACTGATCACATTTCTAAAGCGATTTTGATTGCGAATATGATTGCAGGGAGCGCCCCTGTGATATACTTCACCCGCTAACTGAGGTAGCCCGCTTCGGGCCGTTGCGGTTACAAAAATGTGCGGCGGTCCGGACAAATAGTAGATTGCACAATAATTCAGGCCGTTAAACCCTAATAAACGGCGCTTCCCCTCTTCTTTAAGCTTTCCGGCATGCATGGCGCGGCCGGGGAACTGAAAGTTGAACCCACAACGGGCTGTTAATCTCCCCTGGCACTGGAAGTGGAGATGACGGCCAGGAGTAGCAGCCATGGCAGAGCAAGAAAACACCATGAGTCTCACCGAGCTGCTCGAAGCTCACCGGCGCGAGCGCGAGCGCCTGGTATGGGAAGGTACTTTCCGGGAATACTTCGAGTTGGTCACGGCTAATCCGCGTCTCGCTGCGCTCTCTCACGCCCGCATCTGCGACATGATACTGGCGGAAGGGACGGAGAAAATCGCAGAAGGCACGCGAGACGAAGTCACGCGGTATAACTTTTTCAGCAACGAGTTGTTCGGCATCGAGGAATCGATCGCCAAGATCGTCGAATATTTCAAATCGGCGGCGCAGCGGCTCGAAGTCCGCAAAAGAATTTTGTTGCTGATGGGGCCGGTCGGCGGCGGCAAATCGACGATCGTCACCCTGCTCAAACGCGGACTCGAGGATTGGACGCGGGCCGACAGCGGGGCCGTCTACGGAATCAAGGACTGCCCGATGCATGAAGAGCCGCTTCATTTGATCCCGCTCGAATTGCGTCCCGAGATCGAGAAGCATTACGGCCTCTACATCGAAGGCGAACTCTGCCCACAATGCCGCTACAACCTCGAACATGTCTACAACGGCAAGCACGAAGACGTGTTGGTCAAGCGCATCGTCTTTTCCGAAAAAGACCGCATCGGCATCGGTACCTTCGCGCCGTCCGATCCGAAGAGCCAGGACATCACCGAACTGACCGGTTCGATCGACCTTTCGACGATCGGCGAAATCGGCGTCGAATCGGACCCGCGCGCCTATCGCTTCGACGGTGAGCTCAATATCGCCAACCGCGGCATGATGGAGTTCATCGAAATCCTGAAGGTCGACGAGAAGTTCCTTTATTCGCTGCTGACGCTCTCGCAGGAGCAGAACATCAAGACCGGTCGCTTCGCCCTGATCTACGCCGACGAAGTGATCATGTCTCACACCAACGAAAACGAATACAACGCTTTCGTGGGTAACCGGAAGTCGGAAGCGCTCCAGGACCGCATCATCATGATCAAGGTCCCCTACAACCTGAAGGTCACTCAGGAAGAGCGCATCTACGACAAACTGCTCAAACAGTCACAGGCGCTGCGCAACATTCACCTCGCGCCGAACACCCTGAAGATCGCGGCCATGTTCGCCGTCATGACGCGGCTCGAAGAGCCGAAGAAGGCCAACGTGGACATCGTTAAGAAGATGAAGCTCTATGACGGCGAGGACGTCGAAGGCTTCAAATCGAAGGACGTGCGCGAACTGAAGGAAGAGACCGTCCGCGAAGGCATGGACGGCATCTCGCCGCGCTATATCATCAACCGGCTCTCGAACGCCCTGGTGCGCGACAACATCACCTGCATCAATCCGATCGACGCCCTGCGCGCCATCAAGGACGGCTTCGACCAGCACACCGGCATCACGCCTGACGAGCGGGAGCGCTACCTGAACCTGATCGCGCTCGCCCGCCGCGAATACGACAACATCTCCAAGACCGAAGTGCAGCGCGCCTTCGTCTATTCCTTCGAGGAGATGGCTCGGAACATGTGCAATTCCTACCTCGACAACGTGGAGGCCTATTGCAACAAGGAGAAGATCAAGGACCCGATCACCGAGGAAGAGCTCGAACCGGACGAGAGGCTCATGCGCTCCATCGAAGAGCAGATCGGCATCTCCGAAAACGCCAAGAACACCTTCCGCCAGGAGATCCTGATCCGCATCTCTTCCTATTCGCGCAAGGGCAAGGCCTTCGAATACAACTCGCACGAGCGGCTGAAAGAAGCGATCGAGAAGAAGATCTTCGCCGACCTCAAGGACGTCGTGAAGATCACCACTTCGACCAAGACGCCCGACGCCGACCAGTTGCGCCGCATCAACGAGGTCGTCGACCGCCTGGTCACCGACCACGGCTACTGCCCGGTGTGCGCCAACGAACTGCTGAGTTACGTCGGCACGCTGCTGTCCAGATAACCCGCGGCGGCCGGCCATAAACGTTTTCACCCGCACGGCTATTGGCTGTGCG
>DASUFM010000593.1:0-9101 GCA_036274535.1 Blastocatellia bacterium | reverse complement strand
AAAGCGAGAGGCAATGACGACTGAAGACCAGGAAAGATTGACGAAGGCTTACAAACGGGCCGGCGTGGGGCTGGCCCTGGCCGCGCTGATCTGGACGGCGGGACTCCTGTTCACAAAGCCGCCGGAAAACGGGAAAGTGACCTGGCTGATCCCGATCGCCATGGCGGCCCTGAGCGTACTCTGCTTTTCGCGTTATAATCTGTACCGCAAATGATCAAACGTTATACATTGCCCGAAATGGGCGCGATCTGGACCGAAGAGAATAAATTCCGCAAGTGGCTCGATGTCGAAATCGCCGCATGCCAGGCCAACGCCGAAGCCGGCAATATTCCAACTGAAGTCGTCGAGGTTATCCGGCGGAAAGCCGCTTTCTCGGTCGAGCGCATACACGAACTTGAAAAGACGCTCGATCACGACGTGATCGCTTTCACCACCAATCTGGCCGAAAACATCGGGCCCGAAGCCCGCTGGGTGCATTACGGCCTGACATCGTCCGACGTGGTCGACACCGCGAACGCGCTGCTGCTCGTCGAAGCCGGCGACCTGATCCTGGCCAGGCTCCAGACCTTGAGCGACACGCTCAAACGCCGCGCCTACGAATTCAAAGACACTCCGATGATCGGGCGCACCCACGGCATTCATGCCGAACCGACGACGCTGGGGCTGACTTTCGCGCTCTGGTTCGAAGAGAACCGGCGCAACGTAGACCGAATGACGCGGGCGCGCGCCGCAGTGAGCTACGGCAAACTCTCCGGCGCGGTCGGCGCCTTCGGAAACCTCGATCCGGAGATAGAGGAGCGAGTCTGTTTCCTGTTGGGCCTGCGGCCGGCGAGCGTTTCGACGCAGGTCATCCAACGCGACCGCTACGCCGAATTCGTCTGCGCGCTGTCGATCACCGCATCGTCACTGGAAAAAATCGCCCTGCAGGTCCGCCACTGGCAGCGCACCGAAGTCCGTGAGGCCCACGAATATTTCAAGCCAGGCCAGAAAGGCTCATCCGCGATGCCGCACAAACGCAACCCTATCCTCTCCGAACGGATTTGCGGAATGGCGCGCGTCGTTCGCGGTTACGCCGTCACGGCGCTCGAAAACAACGCTCTCTGGCATGAACGCGACATCTCGCACTCGTCCGCCGAGCGGGTCATCCTGCCCGACGCCTGCATCGCGGTCGATTATATGCTCGCCAAAACTGACTCGCTGCTCTCGACGCTAGTCGTAAAACCGGAGCGGATGCTGGAGAATTTAAACGCCACTCGCGGGCTGGTCTTTTCGGGACAACTGCTGCTGGAACTGGCGGCGGCCGGCATTCAGCGCGAAGAAGCTTACTACTGGGTGCAGCGCAACGCGCTGAAATCCTGGGACGAAGGACTGGATTTCACCGAACTGGTAAAACAGGACCCGGACATCGCGGCAAATCTGTCGCCTGAGCAGATAGAAACGATCTTCGATGTGCGCGCGCGTTTGAAGAACGTCGACCGCGTTTTTGACCGCGTCTTCGGCGGTATGGACAAATACCGCGGCGCGCTGCCTGCGCGCAGGTCAGAATAATTAATCGAAGAGTGCGCAAATTGTAGTTGAGAACGATCAACCACTTGAAATGGCGACAGCCTTTGGAATGCGGCGGCTAGGCGCCGCTTTGGTAGTCATCTCGGATTCTACAGATTTCCGGCACGAAGGAAGCAGTGGGCTTCTTCTCCAATAATTGCCGTGGAATCGAAGTCGACTACTAAAGCGGTTCCAAGCGATACCGCACTCCAAAGGCTCCGCCGATTTACGCGCGCTCTTCAGATAATCCGAAGGAAGAGGAAAGAAATAAAGATGTTGGCTAAAGTTTACGTGACTTTGAAAAACGGCGTGCTCGATCCGCAGGGCAAAGCGATCCACCACGCCGCAGAAACCATCGGCTATCAGGGCATCGCCGACGTGCGGCAGGGGAAATATTTCGAGATCAAGCTGGATGAAGCGATTGACGAGGCGAGCGCCCGCGCGGAGATCGAAAAGTTCGCGCATGATGTCTTGTCGAACCCTGTGATTGAAGATTATAGGGTTGAGATCTTTAGTGGACAGTGAAGCGCGCTGGACAGTGAAGCGCGCTGGATGGATAACGGCTGGTCTCAATTCATCTTGCGCGGTGGGTGCCAGCCTTTATATCGCAACTGAACCGTGGCGTCCGAAGACGAGAGCAGCAGGAGCCGTTTGTTGATCGGGTTGATGCCTTCAGGATAGTAAGTGAGCTGATAGCGGTTGTTGCGGAGTTCGTCGCAAATATCTTTGACCGAATCTTTAACGTCGTCATCGATCGAATAGATCTTGCCGCCGGTGCCTTCGGTTAATTGTTTGAGGGCTTCGACGGGTTTGGGCGCGTCTTTCCTGAGCGCGCCGCGCGTGCGGTCTTTCACCTGGACGGCGTAGACCGTGACGTTCTCATCCTGAATCTTCGACAGAATCTCGTCGAACTTGATCTTGCTGTCGCGATCGAGCCCGTCGCCCACGACGACAATCACTCGCTTCGAAAATCCCACCTCGGTTCTCAGCACGTCCTCCATCACGACGTTAAGCGCGTCGAACAGCCGGGGCGTATCGGTTTTGCGGAGCAGCGACAGTGTGCTCTGCAACTGCTTCGGGTCGTCGGTGAATTCGGTAATGACTTCAGGCTTAGTGTCATAACCGATGACCATCACCTTGTCACCCTCGTAAATTTCGGGCGCGAAGGCGGCGGGCACGGCGGCCAGTTTTTTCGTGTCCGTTTGCAGGGTCAGCGAATTATCCATCAGCACGACGATGCGGGCCGGGGTCGGGTCGGGCGAGAAAGTTTCGACCCGTTGTTTCACGCCGCCGTCGTAAAACTCTATCGCCTGCTTCGGAATGATCTTTTCGTCTTCTTCTTTTTTAAAGGCGTCGCCGGTAAGAAGCGATCTGGGTTTGTGCGGGTCGTCTACGCGATGCGCGAAAACGTTGATGACGGTGGTCCGTCTGCCAGAGACGATAGTGCGGCCCGACTGGGCGAACGCCGCAAGAGCCAGACAGCCAGAGAGACAGAGGGACAGAGAGACGGAGAGACGGAGGATCGAGGATCGAGGATCGAGGATCGAGGATCGCGATCTTCGATCCTCTATCTTCGACCTTCTATCTTCGATCTTCCATCTTCGATCTTCCATCCTCAGTCCCTTCATCTTTTTTTGCCCTTCTAGTTATCGCACATCCCCGTGGCGCATCCGCCGCCGGTCGTCGCGCAGGTTCCTGCCGCAGCCTCTTTCTTTTCGCTTTTTTCGGACTTATCGGATTTTTCGGCTTTTTTTTCAGCCTTGCCACGGTTGGTGTAATCGCTTACGTACCAGCCGGAGCCTTTCAGTTGAAAGCTGGTCTGCGAAAAGATTTTCTCCAGTTTGCCCTTACATTCGGGGCAGCGAGACAAAGGCTTGTCGCTCATCTTCTGCATCACTTCCAGATGGCGTCCGCATTTCTCACAAGTGTATTCGTAAATTGGCATATCTGTCTTCCCTACCTCCTGGTTCATTGAATCGGCGCGAGCGATGGCGAACGGACCCCCCAAGAGCAAGCCAATCATTAGAAGGCCCGCTCGCCATCGCTCACATCGCTGATTCATTTTTTCATGCGGAAATTTATCACAAATTCGCGGGCGCAAACAACGCGACGCGAATTAGCCTCAATTGAGCTTGTCCTGGCGCGCCGATTTGATGGAAAATCGCGCTGAGGACGTTCATCGAATCCAGAAACGACAAATTAAAGACCAGGAGAATCGATATGAGCTCTCGAAAGCTTCGCCTGCCAATCGTCTTTTCTTTGGCCCTTGCGCTCATGATTTCAATCTTCGCTCAAAATCGTTCCGACACCTTCCGCCCCACGGTGCGCGGCATGCGGGCCGTGGTCGCCGCCGGCCACCCGCTGGTGGCTGAAGCCGGCCTGAGGATGCTGCATCGCGGCGGCAATGCGATTGACGCGGGCGTGGCCTCGGTGCTGGCCGGCTCGGTCATCGAATTCTCGCATTTCGCGTTCGGCGGCGAGGTTCCAGTAATCATCAAGCCGGCGAATAAACCCGTCATCACGATTAATGGACAGGGGCAGGCGCCGGAGCTTGCGACGCGAGAGTTCTTCGAGAAGCAAACGCCCCCGGGCGACAGCTCCAGGAGCGGCGCCGCGCCGCAGATCCCTTCGACCGGGCCGCTGGCGGCGACCGTACCCGGCGTGCTCGACGCCATGATCGTCGCGCTCGACAAGTACGGCACGATGAAACTGGCCGATGTAATGCAGCCGGCCATCGAATTGGCCGACGCCTTTCCGATTGACGAAATGCGCGTGAGCTACATTCACAACACGCGACAGGTTTACGAGCAATGGCCCGCCTCGCGCGCCGTCTTTTTGCCGAATGGCAAGGAGCCGCAGGTCGGCGACATCTTCGTTCAGAAAGACCTGGCGCGGACCCTGCGCGAACTAGTCTCCGTTGAAAAGAAAAACGCGCGCCGCGGCCGTCATGCGGCCCTCGAAGCCGTGCGAGACTATTTTTATCGCGGCCCGCTGGCCAAACGCTACTGCGACGCGATAGAGCAGGCCGGCGGTCTGTTGCGCGCCAGTGATATGGCTAAATTCCGCGCCGAAATCGACCAGCCGGCCAAAGTCGTTTATCGCGGCTATGAAGTATATAAAGTCGGGTTCTGGGCGCAGGGGCCGGCCATGCTTGAAACGCTCAACCTGCTGGAAGGCTACGACCTGAAGGCCATGGGCCACAACTCGCCGGATTACATTCACACAGTGACTGAAGCGATCAAACTGGCCTTCGCAGACCGCGACCGCTGGTATGGCGACCCTCGTTTTGTGAAAGTTCCGGGCGCCGAACTGCTGTCGAAAGATTACGCCGAGTTGCGGCGCCCGCTGATCGACCCTAAATCGGCCTCGGCGGAGCAGCGTCCGGGCGACCCAGTCAATAAAAAATCCCTGGCGCAAATGGTCAGCATTAATTCGCATGAGATTCCCGAAGCCGAGCGCGCGAATGACACCACCTGCGTCAATGTAATTGACGCGGCGGGCAACGTCTTTTCAGCCACGCCCAGCGGCGCGTGGCTGCCGAGTTTCGTCGCGGGCGACACCGGAATTCCCATCTCGTCACGCATGCAGAGTTTCCTGCTCACTCCGGGCCATCCGAACGAATTGAAGCCGGGCAAACGCCCCCGAATCACGCTCTCGCCGACGCTGGTTTTGAAAGACGGCCAGCCCTTCGCCGCGCTCTCGACTCCCGGCGGCGACAATCAGGATCAGGCTCTCACCCAGGTTCTGTTCAACGTCATCGAATTCGGAATGACTCCGCAGGAAGCGGTAGAGGCCGCGCGCTTCGAGACCGCGCATTTCGTCAGCTCTTTCGCCGATCATAAATTCAGCCCCGCCAGCCTGAGCCTCGAAAAACGCTTCGGCGAACAAACGATCGAAGAAATGAAGAAGCGCGGCCACAAGGTCAGAGTGAACGAAAACTTCTCCCCGACCTCCGCCCCGACGATCATCATTTACGACCCGAAGAGTAAATTGATTCAGGCGGGCGCGGACGTCAGACGCGGGCGTTATGCGGTGGGGTGGTGAGAAAACTACAACAACCGCTGAATCAGGGCAGCCCAAAGTGGATTCCACTTTGGGCTGCCCTGATTCAGGCCGTATGCAGCTGCCGAACTTTCAACTTATGTTTCTTGGCCTTAAGGAATGCATGCCACAAGTCATAGTTTGACAGTCCTTTTACACGCCAATAGAATCAGCGCCGCGAGCGGCGCTCTGATAATTAGACTGCCAGACCAGATTTGCCAGATTTGCCAGATTTGCCGGATTTGGAAGACTGCTCTCGTCTTCAATCAATTTTTCACGAGGCGTTTAATAATGACCGTCAGTCCTGATCTTCTGGAAATAATGCGGTGTCCCGCCTGCGAATCGAAAATCGAAATGAAGCCCGACGGCGGCGGGTTGAAATGCGTGAGCTGCCACAGGGTCTATCCGATTCGTGACGAGATACCGGTCCTGATAATTGACGAGGCCGTGATCGAGGAGGAAGATGTCAGTTCCTCTCTTTCAACAGCTTCCTGAAAATTCGCGCGCGCTCTTTATTCGCCTTCGCAATCTCGGCGAAGCTGTCCTGGACACTGCGAACCTGCGCGCGTTGAAACATTTCAGACCTGATCTGCGGATCACGACCCTGGTCGAAGCGACCTACGCGGATCTTTACGCGGCCGACCCACAGATAGAAGTCATCCCCCTGCCCAGAAGCGGAAAAGATCGTCGCAGTTCATTCGCCGCGCGTCTGAACGTGATCCGCGCGATTCGCCGCCACAATTTCGCCGCCGTGGTCAACCTGCACGGCGGGCCAACCAGCGCGCAACTGACCTTCCTGAGCGGAGCGAGACATCGCGTAGGGGCGCGCCATTTCCGCGGCGGCTACGCGTACAACCTGCGAATCCCGCCTGCCGAAGAAACCCTGGGCAGGAAGGATTTGCACACGGTTGAATATCAGTTCGGACAGTTTAAATGGCTGGGATTGCCCGGCGCCGAACCTGAACCGACGCGGTTGTACGTCGCGCCACAATTTCGCGAATCGGCGTTCGCGGCCCTGCGCGAGTCGGGCGTCGATCCGGAAAAGCCTTACGCGGCGCTCGCGCCCACCAACGAGTTTTACACTAAACGCTGGGCCCCTGAGCGTTTCGCGGCGGTCGCTGAAGCGTTGATCACAAGAGGTTTTCAAATTGTGATGACCGGCGCGCCGACTGCGGAGCAGCGCGCGCAGTTGGCCGAGACGCAGGCCGCGATTAAACATCAATTGCCATGCCTGAGCTCTCTGAGCATAGGCGAGCTGGTTGCGGTGATCGCGGACGCAAAAATATTCATCGGCAATGACAGCGGCCCGGCGCACATCGCTGCGGCTGTGAAAACGCCCCTGGTCGCGCTGTTCGGCCCGGCGAGCGCGGTTCGCTGGAGCCCCTGGCGCGCGCCGTCAGTTCTGGTTCAAAACTATTTCCCGTGCAATCCCTGCTCAATGTATACCTGCGAAGCCTTCGATGAACCTGAATGCATCAGGTCAATCACGGTAGGTCAGGTAATGAAAGCGATTGACCGCTTGTTATGACAACAATGGATTATCAGCGCGCTCAACAAATCATCGGTAAATTTCCCGACCTGCGGATCGTAACGGTCGGCGACCTGATGCTTGACGAATTCATCTGGGGAGAGGCGCGCCGGATCTCTCCCGAAGCCCCGACGCCGGTGGTCGAGGTCAAACGCGAGACCTGGCATCTGGGCGGAGCGGCCAACGTCGTTTCGAACCTGCTGGAACTCGGCGCGCGCGCGGTCCCGATCGGCGTCGTCGGAGCCGACGACGCGGCGAAAATAGTGCGTGACCGCTTCGCCGAACGGAACGCCAGGATTGACGGCGTCATCACTGACGCTGGGCGCCCGACTACGCGCAAGACGCGCGTCATCGCAAACAGCGGACGCCAGTACCAGCAGATAGTTCGCGCCGACCGGGAAGACCGTTCGCCAGTCTCGAACGTCGTCGAAGATCGGATCATCGCCGCTTTCAACCAGGCCATATCGAACGCAGACGCCGTGATCGTATCCGATTACGACAAGGGCGTGCTGACGCCACGCGTCCTCGCCGCCTTGATCGGATCTGCGCGCTCGCGGGCAAAATTGGTCTGCCTCGACCCAAAGATCAGAAATTTCGCGAGCTATCGCGAAGTCGATGTGATCACGCCGAATCAGAACGAGGCCGAACGCGCGAGCGGCGTCGAGATTACTGATGAACCGTCCTTGAGCGCGGCTGCCCGGCGGATTCGCGACATGCTCGGCTGCAAAAATGTGCTGATCACTCGCGGCGAACTCGGCATGAGCCTGCTCGGCTCGGAAGAAAATGAAGAGATGACGCACATCCCCACTACGGCGCGCGAGGTTTATGAGGTTACCGGCGCCGGCGACACAGTCATCGCTACGCTTGCGCTCGCGCTCGCCTCAGGCGCAACGCTGAGCGAAGCCGCAATTATCGCCAATCACGCCGCAGGCGTTGTCGTAGGTAAAATCGGCGTCGCCGGCGTTTCCCGCGATGAATTGATGGATGCGCTTAAACAGTAATTGCATACGAGAAACGCGCTGAATCAGTATCGATACTAATTAGAAAAAGCTCTAATTTTGCCCTAAAAGCGCTAATTTTTGTCCCAAAAGCGCAAAAAACACCGCAGAAAGACAATACAAAGCGAATAGTTAGTTCTGTACCCTTTTCGGTCAGTTGGAAGTCATAATATTCAATTGTCAATACCCTCACAATAATTTTTTCCCCCCTAAATCTGGTTTGAGACGCGTGTTAAGGCCCTATTCGAAATGGGGCGCCGGTATTCAAAATTCCGGATATATAATCCGCGCCGCTGCGCTGGAAACCAGCAGCAATGACTTAATAAGCTAATAATTCCTGCACTTATTTATTCAGTATGAGTAATCAGTGTGAGCGTCACGAAAACCGCTCCGAGCCGGTAATAGCTACGCCGGCTTGTTAAAGGACCCCCGTGGAGTGACTGGCTTTTGAGCTGAGACGTTGATTCAGCCCAAACCGGAAGTGATGAAGCGGGAACCTTTTGTGTTTTTCCCCGAAACAGTAGCGGAAGAATAGATTCTATGCGCTTATCCTTGAGCAGAGTTGTGGGAATAGCGTGCGTAATTACCTTCTTTCAATTGGGAGTCCAGGCTCAAAATCCAGGGATCCCTCAAGCGCAATTACTGCAGCCATCCACATCTTCAAGCGGCGCTTCCTCCACGCCCGAATCGCCGGATGTCAGCAAAACCGGTAAACCGAAAACTAAATTTGACGATCGGAAGTCGGATATACAGACGCCTCAGATTGCGGCGAATGCTTCAGAGAAGGCTTTTGCCTCGCTTGTCTTTACGGTACTGAGACCACGGTCCGCTCTGGTCGCTGAAAAGACTCCTGACAAAGCTCCGAGCAGATCTGCGAGCGAAGTCGGCGCTGCGATAGCCGCGCATTCCTGGGCGATACGGCCTCTTGCAACCCGGAAAAGGATTGTGGGCGAAGCCGGGGGCGAAAGCATGATTCGCGCCGCGGTGGC
>DASUFM010000592.1:0-5740 GCA_036274535.1 Blastocatellia bacterium | reverse complement strand
ATAGGTCCTATAAGTCTTATAAGCCCTTATCGGACGCCATCTGGTTGTGGATTGGGGCCGGCTTGATCGCCTGTTTTTTGATGACGAAATACTCCGAACCGATCGGGCGGTTGATTCCGAAGATAGAGACCGGAGTCTATTCGTGGCGGATGATGACGCTGACGAGTTTAGCGGCGGCGATGCTTGCCGGCGCGCTTTTTGAAGTTTGGAGCAAGCGCGGCGATAACCCGATCCTGTCCACGGCCTTGCCCCAGGTCTTAAAGGATGGCGCCTGGCTGCCGCCGCTTGCGTCATTGGCGGTTTTGATCGGCGCGCTGGCGATGAGCGTATGGTACGTGGCCTGGCCGATGGCGCGCGGTCAGTCATTCGAGCCGAATCTGGAGCACTATAATTACGCCACGCTGCCGCAAGGCGTTCCGCGCGATGCGCCGCCGATGGATCAGGCGCGATTGGCGTCGGGCAATGGGCGAGTGATGATTGAACAATGGGCTCCGGAATCGCGCAGGCTCCGAGTCGAGACGGAAACGCCTGATCAATTGCAGTTTCGGGCCTCCAATTTCGCGGGATGGACGGCGACCGTTGACGATGAGTTGGTTGAAATAAAGGAAGGCGCGGTCAAAAACATCATTATCGACGTGCCGGCTGGCGCGCATACGGTCAATCTGGAACTTCGCTCGACGCCTGTCAGGCGCGCCGGCGCCGCCATTACGATTCTTTCACTGGCAATTCTGCTTACGATGCTCGGCGCCGCAATCCGCTTGAAGCCTGCTAAAGAATAAAAGCTAAGTCAGGGGATGAACATTGTCCATTCCCAATACTGAGTATTGGGAATGGACAATAAAAGACGCTGGCATAGAGTTTACTTCATGCCATTGGCCTGAACTGGCTGAACTGGCTGAACTGCTTGAATTGGAGGACACGATGAAAGGTATAGTGAAACGATTTGAACCTCTGATCATTGCCGGGTTGCTGGTATGGGGCGCGGCGTTTCTGTTACGGATGCCATACCTGCAGGTTTGGGTCGGCATGCCGGTATGCGTCGCTTATCTCTGGGCGATACACGCCTTTGTCAGCGCGCGATATGAAGTGAAGATTCCAGTCGCGCTACTCTTTTTAGTCTGGGTTTCGGTGGCGCTGGACAACGTCGGCAATCTGAGATTCGGCGGCCCGCTCAGTCTGTACGACAGGAAATTCACATACTTTCAGTATGACGAAATGATGCACACTTTGATACCGGCGCTTGTCTCTCCGGTGATTGTGTGGCTGCTTCGCGCGGGGTTGGATCGTTTCGGCTACCGTTTGCCGCTGGGGCTGGTGACATTCTTCGCCATGACTATGATGTTCACCGTCTCGGGTTTTTACGAGATCGTTGAGTTGTGGGACGACAAGTATATGTGGCCGGCGCCGGGGATGCGCATCCACGGGCCTTACGACTCCGCCAACGACCTGCAATGCGATCTGATAGGACTGACCATCGGCGGACTGATGGCTTACGCGATTCTGAAACGCCATCGGGAGACAGTTCAGGCGGCGGCCTAAATAAAGACAAGGAGAAGGGGAGACAAGGGGACTAGGAACCCAAATCTCCTTGTCTCCTTGTCTCCTTGTCTCCTTGTCTCCCTGTCTCTTCTTCCACGCATCCTTCCTTACGAATCTCGAAGCGGCAGCCGGGGTAGGAGTTCCTCCATTCGGCCTTCGCCCCTATCAGATTGGCGCGCGAGCGTATGTTGGCGATGCCGTGGCCGGTTTTGTTGATAATGGCGCCGTCGAACCCGACGCCGTCGTCGCGGATTTCGATCACCAGATCGGCCGGATCTTCGGCGCGCACTTCCATCCTCACCTGCCTGGCTTTGGCGTGCCGGCAGGTGTTATTGAGCGCCTCCTGCGCCATTCGGTAAAGCTGAATCATTTCGATGCTCGAAAGCCGCAGGCGGTCTTCCAGGCTCGCCTCGCAGATGAATTCATAGGCGAATTTTTCCTCGGCGGGCAGTTGCGCCACGGCGTTGCTCAAGGCCCATTCGAGCGCGGGCAGGAAACCGATGTTTTCGAGCGCGGACGGACTGAGGTCTTCACAGATGTGGCGAATCCCGCTGGAGATCGCTTCGATCTCGCGCCGGAGCGCCGCGGGCGACGGCGTCGAATCTTCCGAATCGGAACCGGGGATTGGCGGCGTAGAACCGTTCCCCAATTGATCGGTCATCACCAGCAGGCGCCTTAAATCGGCCAGCGTCTGGTCATGCAAATCGCGCGCGATGCGGCTGCGCTCGGCTTCAGTCTCGTTGGCCAGCCGCAGCCGGGTCTCGGTCAATTCCACGTTCGTCTTTTCGAGCGCGCGATTGGTTGACGTCAGGCGAAACTGCTGGCGGAACGCCAGGGCCGCCGCCGCCACTGCGATCGCAAGAAGCGTCGCCAGCAGCGCCTGAGTCCGCGGAAACGGCTCTTTCAGGATTCGCAAACGCACGTTGAGGGGAGCGGAATAGACCAGGTCCCGGCTGATGGCGCGAGCGACTATCGTGTACGAACCCGATTGCAGATTTTCGACCGCGAACTGCGGAGCGGATTGAAGCTTCTTTTCCTCGTTTCCGTTCTGATCCAGCCGCGCGAATTCATACTGGAACTGGCTGGACAGCGTCTTGCTGCCGATGCCCGCGACTTCCAGCAGCAGGCTGCGCGTCGTATGCGAAAGCGACACCTCGGCCGTCAACTCTTCAGGCAAAACGATTCTGTCTGGAGTGACCAGACGCCTGATCTGTAGTCGCGGTTCGACCTGACTCGGACGATGACGGGCGACTCCGCGATTCGTGCCTATCCAGACTTCACCGTTCTCCCCCGGCGCCAGCGCGAAAACTTGTTGCGAGGGCAGTCCCTGCTCGGTGTCGAATCGCGCCGAGATCCCCCCCTGATAGGGAAGCAACTTGATCAGGCCGGCGTTTTTCGTGGCGATCCAGACGACTTCACGCGGCGCGTCGTCCCCGCTCTTTGACGCCGCCTCGCGCGTCACCAGCAAGGACCACACGTCCGCATCCGGTTTGATCTCGCGGATCGAATCATTTTCTCGCAGGTAAAGACCCTGCGCTGACCCGATCCAGACTCCTTTTTCCGTGACTGCCAACGCGCGAATCCCGCGATCGGCGCCCGGCTGTTTTTGCGGCAGAGCGAACGCCGCCGTTCGCGAACCGTCGAAGCGCCGCAATTCGCCGTCGGCCGTCCCGTACCACAACGCCGCGTCGGCGCCGTTCTGTCTCTCGACCGCCATGCAGGTCACGCGCCGCGCGCTCGCGTCATTATTCAAAGCGGCCGTCGCCGCCGCCCGCGTAAAACCGTTCGGGGCCGTGTCGACCCGCTCGATGCGGCCTTCGTAAAAAGCCGCGTAAACCTGCCCGCGAAAACCGGAGATTGCGCGAACTATTTCCCTGGCGGCTGAGATGTCGAGTTGTCGTTTGGCCTGCTCCTGTGTCGCCTGTTGCGTTTCAGCCTGTGGTGATTCTGTCGTAGCCCCCTTTTCGGCCCCGCCGGCGTCCGCGCCGGCGCTTATGATCGCCGCGCCGGTCTCCGAGTGGATGCGAGAGAACTCTGAAGCGCCTTTCGATTTGACGAACAATCCGCCGACCGCGCCCACCCAGATCGCGCCGTTGTCTTCAGTCAGCGCGTAGATTGAATGTCCCTCCAACTCCGCGACTTCGGCCCATGAATCCGAATCGGCGCCTTTCAACCTGCCCGGATTTGAGGGTTCGCCGCCGGTCACGAGTTTGAACAACCCGCGATTGGTTCCGAGCCAGATTTCGCCGTCCGACGCATGCAGCGCCACGCGCACATAGTTGCTCTGCGGGTTGGCGCTTACTGTAGACGCGCGAAAACTGCTGCGGTCATAACGGCAGACGCCGCGGTCGGAGCCGAACCAGACTACGCCTTCGTGGTCGCGGAAGATGGAGTTAATGTGGTTCGATCGCAGCCCTCCGCCGGTGTTTTCAAATGTCAGGTTTTCGACTATTTTTACCGCGCCGTTCTCGAACCTGAGCAGGAAAGCCCCCTTACCTGTCGAGCCGACCCACAACTCTCCGTCGCCGCCATGAACGGCCGTAAGCGGGCCTGCTTCAAACGACGCGCGCGCGAACGCGCCGTCTTTCCAAAACCACAAACCTCCCGCGCGATCGCTAGCCCGTTCCGCCAGCCAGACGCGCGAGCCGTCGTCATAGATCGAAGAAACGAAATAGGGCCTCGGGGGCCTGGTCGAGGCTTCGCGCAGGTCATTTGCGTGATTGATGAGCAGCCCGCGCCCGCTGGACCCGATCAGCCAGTCGCCCGAAGAACCGGGCGTGACCGCGGCGAGCGGCAGAATTTCCCCCGGCTGCTTCGGAGATTTAAGCAGTGGATGAGTGTTCGGATCGAGCTTTACGGCGGCCGTATTCGTGGCTGGTGAATTGATGTAAGAACTTGCCGCGCGGCTTTCCCCTTTGGTTTCTTCGGCCTGTTCTTTATACCGAATGATCTCGCCGGCGCCGGTGACGACCGTCACTTCGCCCTGTTGTGAACCCCGCTGTGAAAATGCTATGCCGGCCACCGCTCGACCGCGCGTTTCCGGCAGAACCTCTATACGATTCCCTCGCAGCCGCGCCGCGCCCATGTCCGTCCCGATCCACAGGTAGCCGCGATGGTCGAACTTCAAAGCCAGAATCCTGCGCGAAGGCAGCCCGGCTTCGTTCGGCGCGGATTCGACGTTGCGCCCGTCGTAGCGAACCAATCCGTTGTCCGTGCCGAACCACAACTCGCCGATCGCGTCTTCAGCGATGGCGTTGATGCGGTCGGAAGGCAGTCCGTGAAAGAGCGTCACCGCGCCCCATCGGTGCAGGTTGATCGTGGCGCTGTCCGTGATTGCCGGAGTCGGCGAGGGCGTAACGGACGGAATCTCCGGCTCCGATTGGGCCTGCTGATCCGATTGTGAGGCCGCGACGGAGACAAATATGGTGAGCAGAGCCAGGAATAAGCAGGATTTGAATAAACCTGATTGGAACACGATGGAGTTAAATTGCGGTCGCAACCCACTGAGTAAAGCGACTTTCGACTTCGTCGCGTGTGATCTGGCCGGCTGCGATGAGCAGACAGATTTCTTCAGCCTCCGTCTCAGGGACAGTCAGAACAACGCCATTCATTTCCAGAAACAAAATTGCTACAGCCCAAGCAATCCGTTTGTTTCCATCAATGAAAGCATGAGCCTGCGAAACATGATAGGCATAGGTTGCGGCGCATGTGGCGAGGTCGGCATTTTCGTAGAAATAACGATTCTGAGCCGCTGCTAGCGCCGATTCTAAAGCCCCTTGATCGCGCAACCCATGCGAGCCGCCGTACCGTTCGATCAACATGTAGTGGAATTTGAGCGTTGTTTCCAACTCGGGAAACTCAGCCTGAATCATTTCGTTCCCTCGGCTAGACGGCGAAAGAGGTTGTCATAACGATCCATGATTGACTCCATACTATCATCCACCGTCGGCCCATAGGCCTTGCCGCCGAACGAACTTCTGACTTCGCTAACATCCGCCCGTTTCACCACTTCATCTAACCGCGGGTCTTCAGCATGATGAAAGCGCAACTTTCGCCCATCGGCAAAAATAACTTCAACACCCGATGCCGTTTGAACCCTCATAGCCCTCAATTTCTCATAGATAAGCTCCCGGAGCGTGACGGTGGATTCATCACCGGCGGTTTCAGCGCCATTTGGAATGACAGCGTTCCTCTCAGTTTC
>DASUFM010000591.1:0-3947 GCA_036274535.1 Blastocatellia bacterium | reverse complement strand
CTGCAAATGAGGTTGACCGATGAGAGCAGCCAGCGCCTGCTCAACATTCTTCACACCAACGCCGTGCGCGGCGGCGAGATGATCAAACAGGTGCTCTCATTCGCGCGCGGCGTCGAAGGCGAACACATCCCCTTGCAGCCGGCGCATCTGATCAAGGAGATCGTCAAAATCCTGGCCGATACCATGCCGAAAAACATAGAGATCACATTCTCGATCGATCCGGATTTGTCCAGCGTGTCTGGCGACGCGACACAGCTTCACCAGGTTCTGATGAATCTCTGCGTCAATGCGCGTGACGCGATGCCGCAGGGGGGGAGGCTCCGGATTGAGGCGGAAAATGTGGAGGTGGACGAACATTACGCGCGAATGAATGTCGACGCGAAGCCGGGCAGATACGTTTCCGTGGGGGTAATTGACACGGGCGTCGGAATCGCGGACCAGAATCTGAGCAAGATCTTCGATCCTTTCTTTACCACCAAAGAGCACGGAAAGGGGACCGGACTCGGGCTGTCGACCGTCGCCGGAATCGTTCGCAGCCACGGCGGCTTCATCAACGTTTACAGCGAACCCGGCAGAGGGGCGCGGTTCAAAGTCTATCTCCCCGCCATCGAGGCCGCGCAGGCGGCGCAGGCGCGACCGGCGCGGCGCGACCTGCCGGTGGGCAACGGCGAACTGATCCTGGTGATCGACGACGAGAACGCGATACGTGAAGTGGCCAGGGAGACACTGAACGCTTTCGGCTATAGGGCGATGATCGCGGGCGACGGGGCCGAGGCGATGGCGGTCTTCGCCTCGCACAGGGATGACGTGAAAGTCGTGATCACGGATATGATGATGCCGTATATGGACGGCCCGGCGACGATCCGAGCCCTGCGCAGACTCGATCCGAAAGTCAAGATCATCGCGACCAGCGGTTTGAAGGCCGAAGACAAAATGGCGGACGCCGCGCAACTCGGCGTGAAGACGTTTCTTCCAAAACCCTACACGGCCGAGAAACTCCTGAAAATCGTGGCCGCGGCGTTGAAGGAAGAATAAGGAGGGGCTGATGGCGCCGGATAACGAAGTCGTATTTCTATTCGATGTGGACAACACGCTGCTGGATAACGACAGAGTGACGGCGGATTTGCGGCGGCATTTGGAAAAGAGGTTCGGGGCCGAGGCGCGTGACCGATACTTCACAATCTTCGAGGAGTTGCGCGCCGAGCTCGGTTACGCCGATTACCTGGGAACGCTGCAGCGTTACAGGCTCGAAGCAGAGTGCGATCCCGGGCTGCTGATGATATCCGAGTACCTGGTGGAGTATCCGTTCGCCAATCGCTTATACCCCGGCTCTCTCGACGCGTTGGAGCATGTGCGGCAGTGGGGGCCGACGGTGATCCTCTCGGACGGCGACGTGGTTTTCCAGCCGCGCAAGGCGCGGCGGTCGGGCTTGTGGGAGGCGGTCGAAGGCCGCGTGCTGATCTACATTCACAAGGAACTGATGCTCGATGACGTGGAACGGCATTACCCTGCCCGCCGTTATGTGATGGTGGACGACAAGCTGCGAATACTCGCCGCAATGAAAAACTTCTGGAGAGACAGGTTGACGACAGTTTTTCCGCGCCAGGGGCATTACGCCCTGGACCCCAGGACCAGCGCCGCTTACCCTCCGGCCGACATTACTATCGAGCGCATCGGCGAGCTTGTAAATTATGGCTTGCCGGATTTTCTCTGAAGACATCGAACGACATTAAGTTCGGGACTGGAGAACACAAAAAGCGCAAAACAGACACAAAAAGCACATAGAATTACCACTGATAGTTTTGCGCTTTTTGTGTTTCTTCTTCTGTGCTTTTTGTGTTCCCTTTCTTCATCTTCGGAGCGCTCAGGCGTTGCCTGTCAGTAATCGTTCCTCTATCAAATTTACTGTACGGGTTCGCCTGATCGCAATTTTTCTTTTCATTCGTTGAGCATGGTGTTGGATCCCATTGCGCATTGCCAATTGCGCACTGCCGATTGAATCGCAGGGGATTTGGTAAGAGCCCCTCTGCTGAACAATGGGCAATGGACAATCGGCAATGGAGAATGTTTCCCCCGACTTAACGGCGTGATCCGAGGGTCGCGGCGGCGCCGGCGAGGGCGTCGCGCAGGGTGGCGTTGGCCTGCCGAATAGCGCCTCTCGCCGCAGGCGTGTCGCTGATCGGGTTCAGCATCACGAAATCATGAATGGCGCCGAGATATCTCACGGCTGTCACGCTCACGCCCGCCTGCATCATTTTATCGGCATAGGCCTCGCCTTCATCCCGCAGGACGTCATTTTCATCCGTGATGACGAGGGCGGGCGGAAGTCCATGAAGCTCGTCAAGCGACGCTTGCAACGGAGAAGCGGTCGGGTTTTTCCGCGCCGCGACATCGGGAAGGGACGCGTCCCAGAACCACTTCATCGCGGCTTTTGTCAGCCACGGCCCGTCCGCAAACTCCCGGTAGGACGCGGTCTCGAAGTTCGCATCCGTCACCGGGTAAAACAAGACCTGGTAAGTGATCCTGGGACCGCCGCGCTGTTTGGCCAGCATCGCCACCACTGTGGCCATGTTCCCGCCCACGCTATCGCCGGCGACTGCCAGGCGGCTGGAATCCAGATTCATTTTTCTTCCGTTCTCAGCGAAGTATTTTGTGGCGGCGTATGCCTGCTCGATCGGAACGGGATATTTCGCCTCGGGCGACGGCGTGTAGTTCACAAACACCAGAGCCACGTTGGCGCCATTCGCGATTTCACGGATCAGCCTGTCATGCGTGTTTTTGCTTCCCAGAATCCAGCCGCCGCCGTGGAAATACATCACGACCGGCAGCGCGTCGCCCGCATAATTCGCCGGACGCACGATCCGAACGGATATCTCTTTCGTCGGGCCCCCCGGAATCGTGAGGTCTTCGATTTTCGCGGCGAGTTTTTTGACAGGCTGGGACTGTAGAGTTTCAAGAACTTTTCGCGCGTCAGCGGGCGATAGTGTGTATAGCGGCGGCCCTCCCTTTGCGTTCAAAGCCTCTATGAACTTCCGTATCTTTGGATCGAGCCGCCCTGTTTGCGCAAAGGCTGTGACAATAAGCGCTGCTACGAGCGACATGCTGGTAATTCGCCTGATTTTCATTTTTCGTCTCCTCGCTTAGCCGCGTCCGCCGGCCTTTTTGACGTGGTGTTTCACGGCCGGGGCCGGCTTGACGGGTTGGCCGGCGTCCGATTCTCCCGGGATCTCATCTTTGAAATAGAGGCGGCTCGACGTTTCGCCGCTTTCCGGTTCGACGGCGAAGAGCATGTCGGCCAACTCGTCGGCGTGCTCTTCTTCATTGGCGAGAATTTTCTCCATGATCCGTCGCGAGACCGGGTCTTTATGGCCGAAGTAGCGCGCTAACTCCCGATAGGTTTCAATCACGATGCGCTCCGCGACCAGATCTTCGCGGATCATATCTGCCAGGGAAACGCCTTCTTTGTATTCTGTGTGGCTCGTTTTTGCGACCGAGGCCGGATTCATTTCAGGTTTGCCGCCGAGTTGCTTGATGCGTTCGGCGATTTTCCCGGCGTGCTCTTGTTCCTCCTCCGCGTGTTCCCGAAACTCTTCGGCGATCGCCGGGGAATGGATGCCTGTAGCCATGAAGTAGTGAAACTGATAGCGCAGCACGCAAACGATCTCGGTCGCGAGTACTTCGTTCAAGACACTGATGACCTGATTCCGATCCAGCGAATAATCACTGGTGACCGCTCCGTCTTCGATCTGTTGGCGCGCCCGCGCCCGAATCTCTTCCAGTTTGCCTGCAAATCCCATAATCAGTCCTCCTCTCAATGCTGCTAATGATGTCTGCAAAAAGTAAAACGTCGAACGAACGCCGACACGCTACCATCGCTTCGAAGGGCTTACAGTACGGGAATGAACCGAGCGCCAGTATGCGTACATGGCGGGAGTCGTTTACTCGCG
>DASUFM010000590.1:0-3354 GCA_036274535.1 Blastocatellia bacterium | reverse complement strand
TACGTCGGCGTCCGCTAAGCCTGTCAATTGTAATCCCGCGGGCAGGACGCCGACGATCATGTACGCCGCGCCGTTCAATGTCAGCGATTTTCCCAGGGCCTCGTTCGCTCCATTGAATCGTTCGCGCCAGAAACGATGGCTCAGCATCACGACCTGGCCTTTGCCGAAAATATCTTCCGCCGCGGTGAAGCCGCGCCCAAGCGCCGGGCGAATCCGCAACAACGAGAAGAAGCCGGCTGATGCGCGCATACCCAGGACGCGCCGGGATTCTCCCTCGCCCGTGAGATCGAAGCCGATCGCCTGATACGCCGCAATGTCTTCAAAGACCGTTTGCTGCGCGCGCCAATCCAGGAAGCCCGGCGCCGTAAGACCCGCGAAACTCAGGTTCCGCTTTTTAAAATTCTCGAACACGCGGACTAACCGCTCCGGCTCCGCATACGGCAATGGTCGCAACAAAACGCCGTTGACCAGACTGAAAATCGCCGTATTCGCGCCGATCCCCAGCGCCAGTGTGATCACAACTACTAACGTGAAACCAGGGTTCTTCATCAGCATTCGCGCCCCGTAGCGCAGGTCTTGCAGCAGCGTCTCCATGAAACCTCCACCTTTAATATCGCGAGCCAGATCCTTGATGCGCCCAACATTGCCGAATCGCCGACGCGCCTCTCGCTCTGCTTCATCCGGTCTCATCCCGCGCTCGATGTTCTCTCGGGTTCGCATTAGCAGGTGAAAGCGCATCTCATCGTCCATCTCCTGCTCGATCCTGTTCTTGCGCAGCAGTCCATATAGCCGTGAGTAGATCAGCCTCAACCAGAACATAGGCGCAGCCTCCATCAATTAGTCTGCATGACTTTAAAGACGGCGCCGGCGAGCCGCTCCCAATTCTCTTCCTCAATCTGTAGCTGTTTGCGGCCGGCGCGAGTCAGCTTGTAGAACTTGGCGCGGAGGTTATTCTCCGACACGCCCCATTCGGCCTTGATCCACCCTTGCCGCTCGATCCGGTAGAGCGCCGGGTAGAGCGAGCCCTCTTCCACACGCAGAGCGTCATCAGACATCTGCATAATTCGCTGACCGACGCCGTAGCCGTGCAGCGGCCCGAGCGAGAGGGCCTTGAGAATAAGCATATCGAGTGTGCCTTGCAGCAGTTTGGTGTCAGGTCCAGGCATCGTCGTTCTCCTCCATAGCTCCTAGATGATCTAGGATGAAGATAAAACGATGTTCCTAGATTGTCAAGGTACAATCGCGCAGATCCGCCATTTGACCGCGCCACGGGGGCGCCTCAGACGTTTCGCCGAGGCCGCCGCCGTTCTCATACGGACCGAACCTCCGCTTCGTCCGATTATCCGCGACGCCGATGTTCATCAGGTTCAGGACTTTTCTGGTCGTGAAGGCGGGAAACTACTGTGCAGGTTTGAGTTTAATGGCGCCGGAGGGACTGATTTCAGGCCGGCTATGGCTGAAGCGGCGAAGCGGCGCTCGCCCCTGTCGATTGACTGCTCGGCGAGAGCGAGCATACGCTCGCTCTCATCTTACGTTTTTTACTGCGGCCCCCTATTCGCCGCGCGGATATTCATGATGACTCGCCGATATAAAGTCAAAGCAGGCGAGCCGTTATCAGTGACGGCGAGAATAATGTGAGCAATTCCGTTGGAGCAGCCTCGGGCTCCTCCGAGCCACGCTGGACGGCACGTAGTCGTTGCCGTCACGATGGCTTTCGCTGTGTTCCCCTGCTCAATTGTGACCGCTCCCATATTTGCCCCTGGCGCGAAGCCGGCCTCTTCGTAATGAAACCAGTGATAACTGAGCTTGTCGCCGTCGGGATCAATGCTTGCGCCGGCGTCAAGCGTGACCGGTTGGCCCACCTGCGCCTCGATCAGGATCGGAGCGGCGCCGTCTTTGCCGTTCACCTTGATTACCGGATTATGGTTTGCTTCAGCAAAAGGTTTGATCGTCCAATCCATGCGCGCGGCGAATTCATTCTGAAACGCCGTCCGCCAGCGCCAGATCGTCGCTTGATCCGAAACATAGGTTTTGCCGTCAACTCCGGCGACGCTGTCCTGCGATGTGACGCGCGGGAAGAGATCGCCCCCCTGTGTCCATATTGGATGCGTCTCGCCATAGGGGCGTCGCCAGACATAGCGCCCTCCCCAGCCGCCCCAGCTCGGATTGCGGTAGCTGTTGAGGCCGTTGTTGGTAAGGCCAAGAAAAGCGGGCGTGTCGCCTTCCATAATAAATGCGAATTTCGGATAGAACTTGCCGAGCGGCCCCTTGGCGCGAATGTTTGTTTCGAGCCAATCATTGGTGACTGTGCTTCCATCGGCGCCCATACAGTTGCGGTAGTACACATCGCCGCTGATCCCCGTCCATGTAGCTGAAGCGTATTCGCCGCTATCGGGGCTGCTCGGCTTGACGATGTAATGCAGATCAGGGAATTCGCGGCGTATCCACGGCCCGGCGTCGTCCTGATCTGAAATCGAATACACGCGGAGCCTGGCGACGAACTTGTCAACTTCTGCGACTGATCGTGTCGCGCGCACATGTTGTAACGACTGCGCCAGAGTGTTCGCGCCACCCCAGATCGTGATCCAGAGCGGGCGTGGATCATTCCTGTCCGCGGCGCGAATAATCGCCTCGGCTCCGGGCGACATCTTTTCGGGGCCGACAGCGGCCATGCCGTATGCAGGCTGGCCTGAAGTCACGACCGCATCCAATTGCGCGGCTTCCGGCCAGCCTTCGGCATGCTTGAGTAAATTGGCTCGGACCTGGCCATAGGCGGCGATGATCTGACGCATTGTTTCAGGCTGGACTTTGTTCTTCTGCCAGGTCGAAGTCGTAGCAATCAAAGCTTCCAGATCGAGTTCGTTGGAATAAAGCAGCAGCCTCACAAATGACATCTGATCGTCAGGTTCATTGCCGATGTCGCTCAAAACCACAACGCGTGGCTTGCCGGCGAAGTCATCTATATGGTCGGGCCGCAATGATTGAACTGTTGCGACGGCGCCGCGGAGGCTCCACAAAACAATCGCCGTCAAAATCGAGTATTGTAACTTCGTTCTACTGATGCGCATCTGTGATCCCTTTGATTCGTCGATATTCAAATGGAAGGAAGGAAAAGCAGGCGCAGTTTACTACCGCCTGCCTTTGCGCAGGCTCAATTGCAACTCCTGGTTCGCAGCGCTTATTCCATTGCCCGGAACTCATCTCACCGCAGAGGCGCGGAGAACGCAGAGGGAGCGCGGAGCCACTCTGCGTAGGCTCTGCGCGCTCCGCGCCTCTGCGGTGAAAAAGGTCTGCGCCAATCGTTGTTCATCCTCGGCTCGAAGTTTGTAAACCAACTTACCTGATTCTCAATAA
>DASUFM010000589.1:0-9990 GCA_036274535.1 Blastocatellia bacterium | reverse complement strand
CTCCGATCATTGTCGGAAAATCGAAGTTGACTACCAAAGCGGTCCCGAACGCCGGCGCCCCACAGCCCGTCGCCAGTTTGATGTCCTGACTTCACTTGATTGGGCTAAAGCCATCTCTACATCAAGCCTCATTCTCCCTACTGAAGCTCAATAATTGCATTATCGCAATGGCGCCTAATTGCAGCATAGGTAATAATGGAAGGTCAGAAAACCCGTGAGCAATAAATCTAAACCAGGCGCCCGGCGGGTATGAGATATCGCAAAACGCCGCGGGCCGCCGATCTTGACCCTTTAAACATTCATGTTAAACGAGCCCGGGCGGAAGCCCTTTTACACAAGCCTCTATTTTCAGGTTCTCATCGCCATCGGTGTGGGAGTGGCGCTCGGCTATTTTTCCCCCTCAACGGGAGCCAAAATGAAGCCGTTCGGGGACGGGTTCATCAAACTGATTAAGATGATGATTGCGCCAATCATCTTTACCACCGTGGTGGTCGGCATTGCGAAGATCGGCGATATGAAAAAGGTGGGGCGGGTGGGGATCAAGGCGCTCATCTATTTCGAAGCGGTCTCGACCCTGGCGCTGGCCATCGGGCTGGTGGTGGTCAATCTTGCGCGGCCCGGCGCCGGCGTCAACGCGGACGCCAACACGCTCGACACGAAAGCCGTTGCGACCTATACGTCCGGGGCAAAATCGCTATCGACGGAAGGCTTTCTCCTTCATATCATCCCTGACTCCGCGGTGGGAGCTTTCGCGGGCGGTGAAATCCTGCAGGTACTGCTTCTTTCCGTGCTCTTCGGCTTTGCGTTGGCTCTGATGGGCGAAAAAGGGAGGCGGCTCGTTGATCTCCTGGATCAGTTGTCGCACGCCCTCTTCAACGTGATCGGAATCATCATGCGGGTCGCGCCAATCGGAGCTTTCGGGGCGATGGCCTTTACCATTGGCCAGTATGGGATCGGCTCGCTCCTTTCGCTGGGCAAGCTGATGGCCTGCGTTTATATTACCTGCCTGCTATTCGTCTTTATCGTCCTGGGAACCATCGCGCGCGCCGCGGGTTTCAGCCTGTGGAAGTTTCTGAAGTACATCAGGGAGGAAATTTTAGTCGTGCTGGGGACTTCTTCCTCTGAAGCCGCTTTGCCCAGGATGATCTCCAAGCTGGAGAACGCCGGCTGCGCCAGGCCGGTCGTAGGACTGGTCATCCCCACCGGATATTCTTTCAATCTTGACGGCACCTCGATCTATCTGACGATGGCGGCCGTCTTCATCGCGCAAGCCACCAACACGCCGCTCAGCCTGGGGCAGCAACTGGCGATTCTCGGCGTGCTGCTTCTGACTTCGAAAGGCGCCGCCGCAGTGACCGGCGGTGGGTTCATTACGCTCGCCGCCACGCTCTCCACGATAGGAACAGTTCCAGTGGCTGGTTTGGCTTTGCTGCTGGGCATTGACCGGTTTATGTCGGAAGCGCGGGCCATTACCAACCTGATCGGTAATGGAGTGGCGACGATGGTCGTCGCTAAATGGGAAGGAGCCATGGACGAAGGACGCGCGCGCGCGGCGCTCGCGGGAGAAATGGTCGCCTTAGCAAAAGGGGCTGAAACCGCGGTTGGCGCAGACGCTGAGTTTCCGCTCCAGACACCGCTGGCCGCGGACACCGAGCAATGAGCGATCCTTGCCGAATGAAAAGAACTAATCTCCCTACCTGATAGGAAACGGCTCCATCAACTCCGCCCGGCTTCCATCCGGGTCGAACAGGTTCAACTGCCAGCGGCGGTTGCGCCCGACCTGCGGCGACCGTATGCTCGCGGGGTCGTTCACGCGCTCGCGCGCTGTCTCCAGAGCTTTTTGAATGTCGGGCACGAGTAACGCGACGTGATGCATGGAGCCTAACTGCTCCCGAGTGGGCTTTCCACTGACGAGCATATATTCCAGGTAATCGGTCCCGTCAGGAACTCTCATGTTGATCCAATTGAGCGAGGCGTCGTCACGCCCGCCGCGCCAGATCTCCGAAAAGCCCAGGATGTCTTTGTAAAATTTGTCCGCGGACGCCTGATCGGCCACCGTAAGACCGACGTGCAGGATACGATCGGAAATTCTGCGCGTCGAAACGTAACGGCCTTTGGCTCTGCGGCTCAGCGAGCCGTCGCGGTATTCCACGAACTCCACGCGATGGCCGTCAGGATCGATCACGGCGAAATTCAAATTGCCGTCGGCGCCTTGATTGACCTTCACCGGCGCTTTCACTCCTTTCGACAGCAAATAAGCTCGCAATGCTTCGAGATCGTTGGTTTCAAACGCGATGCTCAACAGGCGCTCGTCCTTACCCGCAGGCAGGCCGGGGAGGATTTCGATGTACTGCCGTTCGTTCACTTTGAAACAGGTCATCGCCGGAGAACCCTCAGGCTCCGAAACCTGGAACGCTTCGTCGTAACCCAGCAACTCGCCGTAAAACGCGCGAGCCTTTGTCAGATCGCTGACCTGAAAAGCTATGTGAGCGACCCCGGTGATCAATGGGCGTTTAAGATCGGAAGATTGATCTCGCGCCGCCGAGACAAGCGCGCAGACCGCAACCAGTAGAATCAAAATGGCGATACGCTTCACTAAATTGATCTCCTTCCATGCATAACGCTAACGCGCTTGTTTCTATTCTCCTGCAAAAGAATTGAGAGTGAAAAATGGGGAATGGGGAATAGTTTTCATTTAGCGCCAGGGTATTTTATGTCGGGCGCCGCTGTGCGGGCAAAACGCTGGAAAACTTAACAGGCTGCGTTCGGCGAGTCTGAGGCAGATGGGTCTTTGAGGTCGGGATCAACCAGCGATGCGATCTCACGACGCGCCAGGCGTCTGAGATCATTCCACCCTCCGATTCGATTCAACGAATCCGGCGCGCCGGGATAGATCAGAGTCAGAAATTCCTGCGTCCCAACGCCTTCGGCTTCGAATACCGCCACAGGCGCAGCGGCGTATTGCCCGTAACAGGTCGAGACCAGACCTTCCATCACTCTGGCGGTTACGGTGGCGATGGCGTCGGATTGAAGCTCAGTCTCGCAGATGACTTTGATGGTCAGTCTGGCGCCTGTGTCGTGGCGCGCCTCGACGCGGCATCCATAACTTCTGGCGTCGGCCTCGGCGTCAGTCCCGGCGCCCATGTCGCCCGTGGCTTCGCAACCGGGCGCGAAATGATAGCGAATGGAGTAGCGGTGATGCTTTTTAGCTGTGAATTGATCGCGCACGATCAGGAGTTCCGGGAGATTGGCGCCCGGATCGGCCTTGAGGTATAGCGCCGACCGCCTGTGAGTCACGGGGTCGTGTAAACGTTCGTAACCGTCATGCGAGCCTTGAAAGAAAATCCCGCCGCTGTGTTCGACGAATTCATGCAGGCGGCATGTAGCGACCGTGCGCCAGGAGAACGGATTGGAAGGAATGGATTGCGGTTGGTCATCGACCATGACGGTATTGTGCGCGGCGGTCGAGCGGAACGCGTCGCGGATCTTCGACTCAGCGGCGTAAACAAATGTGCCGGGGTCGACCAGCCAGGTCACGCCGCGCGACGCGAATTCTATCGAGAGAGCGTCCGAATGCGCGTGCCCGGCCCCGACCGCCGCGCCGTGAGGCCCGCAATCAATCAACACAAAGCTCGAATCGCGGCGCCAGCCGTCACGCATCACGAAATAGCCGCTGGAACTGAACTCCCTGGAAATTGCGCGAGGCGGTTCAGCCCTCAGCCGGTCGTAGTGGGCGACGCCTTCCGGCCCTGTCATCCACAGCATCTCCGCCGGCGCCGCTCCCGCGACATATTTCCAATCGCCGCGGTTGAAGAGCGCCGCGCCGACGGCCAGAGTGTCGCGGAAATCATTGGCCGCCCGCGGGGCGAGTTTGATCAACCGCCCCCCGTCGTCGTCGCCGATGAGCGGCGACGATCCGTCAGGCCGCGTGATCCACATCAGGTAATCAAGCATCTCTTCGAGTTTACGTCGTAGCAGGGGCTTCGTCCCGCGAGAGAGCCTGCCGCCGCCGGCCATCATCAAGGCGGCGAGATGAATATAGAAGTCCGCCGTGTAACGATGGTAGTAAGATGACTGCTCGAAATGAACGCCGTCATCGCGCACCTGCTTCATCGCCTGATCGATCAGTATTCGCAACCCCAGCTTGCGCCATCCTTTGGCGCGCTTCAACTCCGGCAGCGCCATGCCCAGGTAGGACAATCCCAGAGCCTCCCCGGTCAGGTGCGTGTTGGGGCTGAAATAATACGAGAGAAATTTCTCTATGTGGCGGCCATGCGCGATCAGCGATTTCAGCAGCCTCGCGTAAAAATTCGGCGTGACTTCGCCGGAATCGGCGCACAGGGCTAACGCCCACAGCCATGAGATAGATCGGAACGCAACCTCCAGACTGGACGCCCAGTTGACGCCCAGCGGCGCCGGATTGGCGTCGATCCAGGCGGAGACCTGCTCGACGAACGCCGAGGCGAAACGATTGGCGCCGGTCAGCCAATACGCCTGACCCAGCGTGACCAGATGAGCGTGGCGGTTCAGTTCCCAGACGACTTTGGGGTCACCGCCGCCCAGCGGATCGAGGGGATGCAGTTTGCTCCAGTGCAGTAGCGGGGCTCGTTTGCCGGATACGGGATCGAGGCTCCAGTCAATAGGCGAATCGCCGAAACTCAGCCCGGTGTGGCCTAGCAGGGAGAACTTCCCCACAAGAGCGGCTTCCGCAATATCGATGATCGCGTCGCGTTCGCCCGGGAAGCGATGGTTCATCATCTCCACAATCTTTTTTCGATGTTGAAGCCATGGCAGGAAGGGCCTGCTTTTCGCCAGCAAAGAATGGCTCAGAGTGTCGGCCGCGCATTCGCCCAGCCAGGACGGATAGAATTCATGGAGAAGTTCGTCGTCGCTCATCTCAGGCGCTCCGTCGCGCCGCCTGCGCTCGCCCAGTATGGCGAATCGCTGGCCAGAGCGAACCCGCAACTCATCGAGACTTAACCCGCGAATTTTGTTGAATTGTTCAAGGCTGACAGCCATATGCGCCATTACTCGGGCTTGTAACGCATCAGCCATTCGCCTTCCAGTCTGGTCAAAAACATGTCGCCTTGATAGATGGCTTGCAGGACATCGAGTTTCCTGGAATGCGTAAGCGTCCATGGGCCGTCGCAGTTGAAAAAACAATACTTGTCCGAGAATTCCTGGGCGAATCTGGGATCGAGCCGTCCGGATAACGCAATCGCCCCATTGCGCCAGGCGTCATAGAAGAGATGGTTGAGCGCTTCGCCGAACGATTTCTTCCGTCCAACAACCTGCAAAACTTCGCCCACGCCGTCCGCGCCCAACTCGTAAATGTACCAGCCCGCCAGTTCGCCGCCGGCGTCCCGGAGCGCTATTTTCCGCAATTCGCCCGGGTGGGCCAATTGATCAGCCTTCTCCAGCAGCCACAGCAATGAGCCGGGGTCGTAATCCGGACGCAGCGCGTAACCCAATGGGAATTGAGTGATACCAGTCAGCAGAGTTTCCTGATCGAGATCCGTCGCCTGTAGAGAGGCGTCAGGTTTGCCAAAACGATGCGACAATGCGCGGCTTGCGATAGCGTCCGCTATTGGACATAAAGGCCTGAGCATCCTGGCAAAAAGCTTTAGCCGAGCGTTTTTCCGCGCCAGGGTTCGCAATACATACCGGCCAGGCCGCAGCAAGCGCACCCAGTTGATACTGTAAGCCAGCGCCGTAGCGCCGCCGAGCCCTTCCCAGATCTTGCGCCCCACGGCCCCCGCGCTGTCGGTCAGCGACACGTCCTGCGGACCTGAAAAGAAGGTCTTCAGGAGTTGTATGCCGGCCAGAGTCGAACGACTTCCCTGCTCAACCATAAAATGCATGCTGATGGCCGCCCGAATCGGCCGGCCGTTTAACAGCATCCGCCGCGGAATTATTCCGATGAAGCCGGCGATGGCGCCGTCGCCGTTTTCATATACTAATGACGGTATATCTTCTTCGCCCCCTTTTTCCGCGCCCCTCTCGATACATGGATTATGAAAGAATGTCTCTTCAAAATAAGCGTCCAACTTCGATGACGAAGGCGCTGTCCGGCCGTCATTGAAGAAGACTTTTTGAAACAGCTTTACTACTTGAGGGATATCGTTCCTGGTAAACGGGCGTATTGAGCTCATGTTGTTGCCTGACTGGTTTTTCGCGCCGCTTCAGGCGCCGGTGCGCGCCTGGCCACAAATTCGGCGATGCTGGCGACGGAGCGGAAGTCGTCGAATTCAAGATCTCCGGCGGAAATCGAAAAGCCAAACGTCTCCTCCAGTTGCGCCAGCAATTCAACCAGAGTCAGAGAATCCAGTAACCCGGTTCCAACTAAATCCGTGTCAACGGAAGGCACATCCAGATTCAACTTTCTTGCGAATAACTCAGTAAGTTTCTGATGAACTACATGCTGTTCGGTCATGTCTGTTACTTCTCCGATTTATATGAATCGCGCGCAAATTATAGCGGTTTTCAGATGAACGAAGACTCCGCTCCCTCAAGGTCGCGGTAGAGTACCGCGCGCGTAAGCAAGCGGCCTCTTCAATCAAGCGCAAACCGCTGTAATGCTGAATTTGCGCGGACGGCTGAAACCGCGGGGGCGCTACTCATAGCGGTTTTGAACTTTGGCGCTTAAGCGGTCGAACAATTCCGTCAACCGTCCGGCGAGGACGCGACGGTCAAAGCCCGCCACCGCCGCCGGGTCGGCTGTATAGCTAACGCAGCCTTCTTTCCACTGCCTGACGCTTTCTCTGACGGCCGCCAGTATGCCGTCAGCGTCGTTCGGATCGACTGCCAGGCCGCCGCCGATTTTTCGCAGCAGATTTGCCAGCGCGCCTTCCGGCGTGATCGCCAGAATCGGCCTTCCGGCGCGCAAATATTCATAAGTCTTGCCCGGTATCTGAATCACGAATCTTTCCGCGAGCAGGAGCAGGAGGTCCGCTTCCGTCATGCGCCGCAGCGTTTCGGGGCGGCGGCGTGGGCCAAGAATGTTGACGCAATCGCTCAACCCGCATTTGACCGCCATTTCTCTGACCGAACGTCCCTCGCTGGTCGCGCACCAGCCGACCAGATCGACCTGAATCTGTTCGCCCGCGATTTCGCCGGAATCAATCAGCTTCTTTAAAGCGCGGAATAACGGTTGCGGGTCGCGCTCGATGTAAAACTTTCCGGTGTAAACGATCAGAAACTTCTCTTCGCTCTTTTCATCGCGCCGCATGCCCGCCGGCAGATTGGTCCACTCTCCATTGTCATAGCCGTTGGGCACGGCCATGAATTTTTCGGCGGGGAGATGAGGATAAGTTTTCCGGAATGCGGCGACGTGTTCTTCAGTCACGCCGACAACCGCTGTGGCGCGCGTGACAATCAACCGCTCCAGCCATTTGTTAAGGCGCTCCGCAATGGCGCTGGCCGGAGTCAGCCACTGGCCCGCGAACCATGGGTCCCGAAAATGAGCGGTCCATGGCAGACCGGTCAAATACGAGAGCGCACAACCGACCAGGTGATTCGTCCAAAACGGGCCGGAGGAAAATATCTGTTCCGACTTCGACTGTCGCGCAGCCTTCAGTCCGGCCACGACGGCGGGCAAAATCCAGCCGGTGTGCATGTCCGGAACGGTCAGAGCCGACAGAATCAACCGCCGCAACTTCCCTTTCTCGGCGACCGGCGCGTCGGCTTCGACGTCCGTTCCACCGGCGTCGCCTGCCTGCGACTCGCGTTTGAAGGCTGATTTGAGCCAGCGATAAAAATCCAACGGGTGAGGCAGAAGGCGCGTTCTGACGACCGCGTCCGGCAGCCCCAGTTCGGCTATTTCGTCGGCGCTCCCGCGATAACGCTCTTCGATGTACTTCTCCCGCGCCGTCAGCACGATCGGGGACCAGCCATGCATGGGCAGATAACGCGCAATCTGTACGCAGGATCGCGCGCCCATTTCCAGACTCGGAGCGAACTGATAGGCGACAAAAAGCACACGCCGAGTCGCTCGTTTTTTTTGTGACATCGTTTGATATGTCTGATTTAGCCACAGAGACACAGAGACACAGAGTGGATTGGCAGGAGATATGCTGTCTTCATTTTTCCATAACTCATCTCTGTGTCTCTGTGTCTCTGTGGCGATCTTGTTGTCTGATCGGGCGAAGCCTGTAATTTCGGTAAAGGCCGGGCTCGCCGCCATGCCCGTCGACGGCGGCGAGGGCGATGTTGAACGCCTCGCGCGCGGTGGCGAAATGTATTTTGAATCGCCCGTCGCGGTCGGCCAGTTCGAGAATTTCCCGCAAAGATCGCCGCGCCGCTTCGCCGATGGTGGCGTCCTGATCGTTCGTGAAGAAGCCGTGACAGTAAAGCTTGACGAAAATCCACTCCGGACGCCCTCTAACTGAGATGCCGGCGCCGCGCCACCGGAGCAGGCGTTCGGGCGTGGGCGGATAGCCGGCCGTCAACGCGCCGTCGTCAATTCGCGGCGCGGGCAATCCGCGCCGTCGCCGGCCCCAGTCGAAGACCAGCGGGCCGGTCAATAAAACCGGCCACTTTAACTTTGCGCCGACGCGCAGGTTCTTTCCCGTCCAATGCGGGACGGCTTCGTCGAGCGGTCGCCCGCATTGGTATAGCGCGTTGATTCGCGGCGTCTGTGGTTGCAGCGGCGCGGCAGGCAAGGTCAGATCGGCGTAACATCCGGTTTCGGCCAGAATCCGCATCTCTGAGTCTACGCCGCAGCATCGCCCGCCCATCGAATTGGCGAGCGCCAGATTGCCGTGCACAAACGCGTATCGCGGCGGCCCGACTCCGTCGAGCCTCGAAAGGCAGCGGTGATCTTCAGAGAGCAGGTCACGAAACTCTTCGATCGCCTTCCGCAAACTCTCCGGCGTGTCGGGCCGTTCCACGCCGTGATGCAGATGAATCTCCACTTCGCCGAATCCGTCGGATTCCAGCTCGGCCAACCGATCGATGAGCGGGCGGTGATATTGTTCGGCGGGGTAAAAATACGTGTGGCGGAACGGCGTCCCGTCGCAATCTCGCGTCACGTCGCCCGTCGCGCGGGCCTGCTTGCACCATTCATCCACGCGCGCGCGCTGCGTCGCCAGAGAAACCCGGCCCTTTCGATTGTCCCACGCCGGCTCGAAGTGGTTCGCCACAATCAGGATGAGATGTTCGGCGCCTTCGTGCGCGAATCTCCTCAACGTCCTGCGCGCCATCGCGCCGGCGCGCCAAAAGGGGTAACGACTGAGCCAGGGGAGCGACCATTTGAGTTTATCCAGGAAGCCAGGACTATTCGTCATATTTCACATGCCGTATTTCATATGTATTAACCTGCGCATACGGGCCTTCTGCCTGCGGCGCCACAACGCCAGCGCAGGCGCAGGCAAAAGCGCCCGCGCGACGGCGCGCGCGGCCCCCACGGCGCAATCGCGCATAACCGCCAGCCGCGCGGGCAGACTGTTGCTTGCCACCCGTATCGCAAACGTGGCGCGGGCTTCGTTCGCCCAGTCGAATTTGTAAGGCTCGGCCCCGCGCAACATGTCGTAGAATTTCACCCCTCGCTCGACCGCGCCGGCGATGGAAAGCCCGATTACTGCGCCTCCCAGGCTATATTTCGCCCATGCCGGGTCATAACCGGCGAGGTAATAACAATAGCGGTCCCCGCCGCTGATGCCGTAAAGCGACGCGCGGCACGCGCCGCCAATCCAAATCTCTTCGAATCGCAGACGGCCCGCGAGCGCCAGTCGCGCCACGACATCGCGATGAAAATCCTTGAGCGATTGAAGGCCTGTGGCGCTGGAGCCGCCTCGACCGGCCCAGGACGATTCGTGCAGCGCGAGGAATCTTTCAAAAGCCTCCGCCGCGTGATCGGGATCAGTCACCACCCGGTGGTCGAACCCCGGCAGTTTCCGTAACCGGCGCAGGCTGCGGGACAGATAACTGGCGCGCGAGAAACTTCGCAGCAACTCTTCCCAGGGCTTATCCAACCTCACTTGCGGGCAGACA
>DASUFM010000588.1:0-3072 GCA_036274535.1 Blastocatellia bacterium | reverse complement strand
GGCCTGGCCAATCAATTTGGCGGCGTCTCGCTCTCAGACCTGGATGCGTTTAAATTCTTCAAGACGCCGTACGGCAACCTGGGACGCAACACGCTGAGTGGTTTGCCATTCTACCTGGTCAACTTTGCGGTCTTTAAGACGACCAATATCGCCGAGCAATTCAAGCTGGAGTTCCGCGTCGAGGCTAATAACATCCTCAACCACAGGAATTTCGGAGTGCCCGATCCGATCACGGAGGACGCCTTCACCGGCTTCGCCGTGAGCTCTTACCAGAATCCCGGCTTCAACAACGGTGGCCAGCGTGAACTGCGCTTCGGTCTCCGCCTGATCTTCTAAGCCGGATCATTTCTAGAACGTAGTTGTAAACACCAGGGAGAGAGCCCGGCCGGCTCTCTCCCTTTTTTTTCGTTTGGACTCCCGCCTTGCATTGAATGAGCTTTGCGGCTTAATCTGTCCGGCACTGTGGCTTCAGCCCTTGCCGTGGAAAATCAATTGAAAGTGAGATTAGCGTCAATCTTAATGAGCAAGATCAAAGTCTGTTATCACGGGAACTGTTTCGACGGGATTTCATCCGCAGCGGTTTTTTCGCGATTTTACAGTGAGAAAATTCATCCCGAATGGAAGATTGTATATCAACCGGTGGTTCATCGAGCGGGCGCGCTTTTTGACGCCGGGTTGTTCGACGGCGACGAAAACGCGATCGTCGATTTCAAATACAGTAACTCGCCGAAGCTGACCTGGTGGTTCGATCACCACAAGAGCGCTTTCCTGTCGCCCGAAGACGAAGCCCATTTCAGAGCCGACACGAGCGGCAAAAAGTTTCTGGACGCGAGCTACAAATCCTGCGCCAAATTCATCGCCGAGACGACCCGGCGCGAGTTCGGATTCGACCCCGCGCCGATGGGCGAGCTGGTGAGCTGGGCTAACAAGATCGATGGCGCGCTTTACGAATCGGCCGCCGAACCGGTCGAGATGCGCGATGACGCGTTCAAGCTGGCGCTGGTCATCGAAAACGAGCGCGACCAGAAGCTGATCGAACGCGTCATTCGCGACCTCCGTATGAAGTCTTTGAGCGAGGTCGCGAAGTCGCCTTACATCGATGCGCTCGTCGAACCGCTTTATGAGCGCCATCTGCGTTCGATGGACATCATCAAACAGAATGCGCGCGTCATCGGCCGTGTGATCTTTTTCGATGTCGTCGGACACGACATGGAAGGGTACAGCAAATTCGTGCCCTATTATCTCTATCCAGAAGTGACTTACAGCGTCAGCGTCAGCCTCTCGTCGTTCCGATCGAAGGTTTCGGTGGGCTCCAACCCCTGGGCGCCGCGGCCGCGCACGCACGACCTGGCGGCCATCTGCGAACGCTACGGCGGAGGCGGACACGTCGTCGTGGCCGCGATTTCGCTCGCGCCTGAAGACCTGGAGACGGCGCGCCGAATCGCCGCGGAAATAGTCGAAGAATTGCAGCGGTAAAAGAATTAATGCAACCACAGGAGAATAGATTGGCCTCGAAGAAAACCAGACCCAAAGCCGTCGCCGGCAAAAGATTTCCGCCGTTGCGCGAAGTGACGCCGGAAACGCAGCTCGAAATTCGTTCGACGCCGGTCGAGGAGATGAACCTTTACCCGCTCGACACTTTCGAGTACGAATACGTGGGCAATCGCGTCGAGATCGAATTCACATCTTCGGAGTTCACGGCGATCTGCCCGTTCTCGGACTTTCCGGACTTCGCCACGCTGCGCCTGCGCTACACGCCGAACCGCCGCTGCATAGAATTAAAGTCGCTGAAGCTTTACATTAATTCGTTCCGCGAAGTGAAGATCTTCCACGAGCACGTGGTCAACAGGATTCTAGAGGATTTCGTCGCGGCCTGCGATCCGCTTGAATTTCATATCGAGGGCGATTTCAATGTGCGTGGCAACATCAAGACCGTAATCCGCGCCAGTTACAAAAAGGAGAAGCCGAAGAAGACTCCGGCGCTCGCCCGCAGGAACTAATGGGCGCGCGCTGTCGTAGTTTGAGCTGAATTCCCTGACAAGGAGAGACTCACAATGTTTTGCCCGAGATGCTCAAACCAGATCGTCGAGAATCAGAACTTCTGCCGAAATTGCGGCCTCAACGTGGGCGTCATCGTTGACGCTATACAGGACAAACCCCGAAACAAGTTCGATTTCGAACCTGTCATCCGCGGCCTGCACGACCTCGGATCGAGCCTTCGCGCCGGTTGGGAAGAGGCGCATAGCTCGATTAAGAATACCCGAAGGCTGAAAAAGAACGCGCCGCCACAGGATTGGTCGCGCGAAATCGGCAAGGCCGTCTGGTCGCATGAAGTCAGCGAAGTCCTCAAATATCACATCAACAGGGCCTTGAAAAAGGCGAAGGCCGCCAATTCGCGCACGCGCAGTTTTCAGCAGGCGACGCTTTCTCTCCTGGGTGGCGGCGCGATGATGGCCGTCTGGTATTACCTGCTCGAGGCCGGCCCCACTTCTGAGTTGCTGCAGAACATCCAGATGATCATCCTGGAGAAAACCGGCACATACGTCGAAGGTCTGGCTCAGGTGATCCGGATGCTGTGGTTGCTCGGATTGATACCCGTTTCGCGCGGCGTCGCGCACCTGATCAACGGAATCTTCTTCGCGCCGAAGCCTGAACAAGAGCCACAGATCGGCTTCACGCCCGATTTCGCGTCTCCCTCGGCGCAACAATCATTCCAGCCGGGCCAGCCGGGCCAGCCGGGCCAGCCGGGCCAGCCGGCTCAGGCCGCGCAATCGGCTTACGCCTCAGCGGTCGCCGATCCGGCGACGAATAGTTTGGAAATTGAGACTCATCCCCAAACAAGCGTGAATGAAGACCAGACATTGCGATTCGAAGCGAAATAAGGATTTCGGCCACGAATGAACGCGAATATTCACGAATTGCTCTCATTCGTGGCCGAAATCCTTATTTCGCCGCTCAACGATTTCCACAATTCGGTCGACGACTTCATCGACCATCATCGACGACGAATCAATGTAGACGGCGCCTTCGGCTTGGGTGAGCGGCGAATCGGCGCGCGTTTTGTCGCTGTGG
>DASUFM010000587.1:0-11451 GCA_036274535.1 Blastocatellia bacterium | reverse complement strand
TGTTCATCTGGGGGCAGGTCCACACCGAAACTCCGTTTTACTTCCCCAACCGGGAAGCGCTACTCGATCTTTATTCATCGGTGGTCAACACGCCAGGCGTCGAACAGCACGTTCTGAGCCATGCCACCATCGCGCCCGCCGTGGTCGACCCGGTCATGATCCGGAAGATGTCGGAGCTGTTGCTGCCGAAAAGCCCTATTCATTTGCCGTATCTCAGCAACCATCCACAGAAGAAGGCGCTCTCGCCGTTGATCGGTTTGGAAACGGGTTCGGTGCGGATGGCGAAAAAGATCATGCCGAGCAAAGGCATTCCGTTTTCCGTCGAAGATTGGCCGAGCGTCGTGCTCGAAGGGCTGCGAATATTGAACGAAAACAACTGGTTTCCGGTGATGACGCTGATCGTCGGCAGCCCGGACGAGACTGACGAGGACGTCATGGCCACGCTCGATCTGGTTTACGAGATGGAGCGGCGCGGCCTGTTCGCCTTCCTGGTGCCCTCGATCTTCACCCCCCTTCACGACACCCGGATGGAGAAGGAAATGGGAGTCGCCGAGACGCGCCAGCTCACTACGCTGCAATGGCAGTTGATGATGAAATGCTGGAAGCTGAATCTGCGCCCCGGCCTTTATAGCTGGTGGGGGCCGATCGCCTGGCGCGCGGGCGCGCTGGCGTTGTGGGCCTGGAAACTGCGCAAGATCAACGGGCCGAACTTCACCTGGCCGCTGTTTATGTTCGCATCGGCTTTGCCGGAAGAAAAGATGGCCAGTATGGGCAAGATTTATCTCGGCCAACCGCTCAAAACCAAGACACGCAAGGAACTGCTCGCCTCGATCCGCCCGAATCAGTGGCAGTATCTGCGCGAAGATTGCGGCGACCTGCCGGACGGATGGAAACCGCATAAACCGCTCAGCGTATTAAAATCGGAGGTCATTGCGGCTGATTAACCCTTCATATTAAGCTATAGGCTTAAAAGTCAACGCCTATTCAGGACAGGAGAGAGAAGTAATAATGCTGGATACGATTGCCGTTCAGGAATTACGGGAAAAATACGAAGGCTTGAAACCGCGAGTGGCCGAACTCCGGAGGTTTCTTTGACGTAGAAGCCAGGCGCGCGGAGTTGCAGAGACTGGAAACCCAGGCCGCCGCGCCGGATTTCTGGAACGATCAGGAGAAGGCTCAGAAGGTTTTACAGCAGCGGTCGCGCGTGGAGCGCTCGATTGACACCGCCGAAGGACAGCGGCGGCTCGTAGATGACATCGCCGTGCTGTTTGAATTCGCCGCGGAAGACGACTCTTCGGCCCGTGAGCTGCGCGAATCGCTCGACCGCCTCGCGGAAGAGGTCGAGGCGAGCGAGACGCAAATGTTGCTCGGCGGCGAGAACGATTCGCTCAACGCCATTGTCGCAATCAACGCGGGGGCCGGCGGGACCGACGCCCAGGACTGGGCCGAGATGCTGCTGCGTATGTATCTGCGCTGGTGCGAACGTCACAATTTCAAAACCGAGATGTTCGATTACCAAGAGGGCGAAGAGGCAGGGATCAAATCGGCCAGCTTCCGCGTCGAGGGAGATTACGCTTACGGGTTGCTGGCGGGCGAGGTCGGTGTGCACCGGTTGGTCCGCATCTCGCCATTCAACGCCGGACAGAGCCGTGAAACCAGTTTCGCCTCGGTCTTCGTCACGCCGGAATTCGACGATAACATCGAGGTCGAAATTCTGGATAAAGACCTGCGTGTTGACACGTATCGCTCGACCGGCGCCGGCGGCCAGCACATCAACACTACGGATTCGGCCGTGCGGATCACCCACCTTCCTACCGGGATCGTGGTGACCTGTCAGAACCAGCGGTCTCAGCACCAGAACCGCGACGTTGCGATGAAGGTCCTGAGATCTCGCCTTTACGAAATGGAACTGGCGAAGAAGCGCGCGGAAACCGATAAGCTGGCCGAATCGAAGCGCGACATTTCGTTCGGATCGCAGATCCGCAATTACGTGCTGCACCCTTACAAACTGGTCAAGGATGTCCGCACGAAGCGCGAAACCGGAAATGTTGACGCTGTCCTCGACGGCGAAATCGACGATTTTATAAAGGAATATCTGTTGTCAAAGAGAACTGCTCAATAGGACTTATAAGCCCTATAAGCCCTATAAGCCCTATAAGCCCTATTTGTTCTATGGCCCGAAAAAAAATCATAAACAAGCAAAACGCCACCGGCCCATGGAATGAGATCATCGGGTTGATCCTGATCGGAATCGGGATCGTGATTTTGCTTGCCTTGATCAGCTATGACTCCAGCGATCCGTCGTGGAATACGGTGGGCGGGAATGCCCGCGCGCGTAACTGGGTCGGGCCGATGGGCGCCAAAGTATCAGACGCTCTCTATCAGGCATTTGGCATTCCCGCGCTGCTGTTTCCGCTGATCTTGTTTATTGTCGGCCGATGGCAATGGGACGACGACGAATCGGAAGTTTCAAAGCCGAAGATTCTCGGGCTTTTCCTGATGATTGTCGCTTTTACAGGGTGGGTAACCCTGTTCGGACCTGACAAACCAGGCTCGTTTTATTGGGGCGGATTCATCGGTCAGTGGCTGATGTATGGTCATATGATCGGTTTGGCGAGGCTTCTGGGAGGTCTTGGGGCGTTCGTGGCGCTGGTCATTCTCTTTACCACCGGGCTGCTCCTGGGGACCGATTACACGTTGATCGGTTTGATAGAGAACTGGTCGCGATCCCGTCCTGACGGAGCGGTTGCGGAATTTGCCAATCGAATGCGCATACGGAAACAGGAGCGCAATCCGGAGACGACGGACATCGTGCAACCCGGACAGGTTTACGCGAAGTTCAATCAACGTAAACGGGCGAGCCGGCAAGGCGCTCAGGCCGGTGGGGTGCGGCTGACCGTGCGCCAGGGAGTCCCCGCTGGACGAAACCAGACTCCAGTTGTCAGCCAGTCGGGCCAGGAGCTCAAAAGCGACGCCGGCGATCGTCTTGAGGAGGCCGTAGTGGTCGCGACGGCCGGAGAGACGGCGCATGCCGCCGAATCGACTCAGCCCGACCACGGCAATCGCCCGCAGGCGGCGCGCATTCCGCCATCCTTAGTTCGGGGGCAGAGTCATTTCATTAACGGCGATGAGGATTATGATGATCCGGATCAGATGATTGAAATGAGCGATCCGGCCATGGGCGGTCCTGAGCCGAGCGATCCTGCAGAGGACGCGTTCGATCTGGACGACTTATCCTCTCAGCGGACAGTGGACGAAATGATGGCGACGGCTTCGGTCAAACGTGTCGCCCCCGCCGATGCGTCCACAGAGAAAGTGGCGAAGGGCGGTAAATCCAAGATCGGCCGGCTGGTCCAGAATATTTCGCGCGCCATGGCCAATTACAAACTGCCTTCGACGGAGATGTTGACTCCGCCCGCGCCGCGCTCCGAGATGGCCGAAACGGAGTTGATGGAGCGCGCAAGGCAGTTGGCCGAAAAATGCTCCGAGTTCAATGTCTCGGGACAGGTCAAACAGATAAGCCCGGGCCCGGTAGTCACGACTTTCGAATTCAAGCCGGATCCCGGCGTGAAATACAGCCGCATCACGAGCCTCGTCGACGATCTGTGTCTGGCGTTGCAGGCCGAATCTGTTCGCATCGATCGCATACCCGGAAAATCCACGGTCGGAATCGAAGTCCCGAACGCCAATCGTGAGATGATCCGGTTGCGCGAGGTCCTGGAGTCGAAGAGATTTCACGAATCGAAATCGAAACTGACGCTCGCGCTTGGGAAGACCATCGACGGAGCGAATTACGTGGCCGATCTGGCGAAGATGCCGCACCTGCTGATAGCCGGCGCGACGGGCGCGGGCAAATCCGTGGCTCTCAACACAATTCTCGCTTCCATGCTCTATAAGGCCTCGCCCGAAGAGGTCAAAATGATTTTGATCGACCCGAAGCGACTCGAACTCGGTTTGTACGCAGACATTCCGCACCTGCTCTCGCCCATCGTCACCGACCCGAAGCGCGCCAGCTACGCCTTGAAATGGGCGGTCGCCGAGATGGAGAATCGATACAAGCGCCTCGCTTCGTTCGGCGTCCGCAACATCGAACAATACAACGCCGAGGTCGACGAAAAATCGAAGCGCGGCTCGGACTCGAATGGCGACGAGGAGGCCAAACCATTGCCTTATATCGTCGTGATCATTGACGAACTGGCCGACCTGATGATGGTCTCGGCCCGCGACGTCGAAGAGAGCATCACGCGGCTGGCTCAGATGGCCCGCGCAGTCGGAATACACCTGGTGCTGGCCACGCAGCGGCCTTCTGTAGACGTGATCACCGGATTGATTAAGGCCAATTTCCCGTCGCGCATTTCCTTCCGCGTCTCGTCGAAAGTGGATTCGCGCACGATCATTGACTCGAACGGCGCCGAGCAACTTCTTGGACAGGGTGACATGCTCTTCCTGCCGCCGGGGACTTCCAGATTAGTTCGAGTGCATGGCGCTTATGTTGACGAGAAAGAGGTCAAACGCATAGCCGATTTCGTACGCTCTCAAGGAGCGCCCGCTTACGACGACCAGATTGGATTAAGCGAGAAGGAACTCCAGGGCGATGATTTCAACGAGATGAAAAAAGACGAGAAGTATGATGAGGCCGTTCGTATAGTCATTGAGATGGGACGCGCCTCTACTTCAGTCTTACAGCGTAGATTGCGAATTGGTTATGGCCGCGCCGCTTCAATAATTGATATGATGGAACACGAGGGGATTGTCGGCCCTGAAGACGGCAGTAAGCCACGCCAGGTTTTGGTCAAGGCCGACTTTTTGGAGCGGCTCGATCAAATGCGTGAAGAAGGCGATCTTTAATCTTGATCTTTCGCTGGAGCGCAGAAAACTGGCCGAAAGAGAGTTATCTCTTCCGGTCAAGCTACTGCCGATCTGTGGAAAATCGAAAAGTTGTTAAAATTTCCAGCATTTTCCAGGATTTCATTAAGATCCGAAGCCTAAATGTTGAATCAATGAGGTTTATAAAGTTGTTGAAAATGTGTGCAATTTGCTATAAGTCACGATTTTAGAGGGATTTAAAGCACAAATTCACAGTTTTTCCACAGAGTTTTCCACAGGAAATGTGGAAAACTCCTGACTGATAAGAATCAGATAGCAATGAAACTGCAACTGGCGTTGGACACACCCGATCTCACTCACGAGCTGGAACTGGCTGGAAGGGTAGCGGCCTATGTCGATTTGATCGAGGCAGGGACGCCGCTGCTCATCCGCGAAGGTATCCGGGCCGTGCGCGAGTTGCGCCGCCGCCACCGCGGGCGTCCGATTGTCGCCGACATCAAAGTGATCGACGCGGGGGAACCGATCGCCGAATTGGTTTTTGCCGCCGGCGCCACGGTAGTCACGGTCCTCGGCAACGCTTCTGATGAACTGATCGAAAGGGTCGTGCGTTCCGCGCATCGCTATGACGGCCAGGTGATGGCCGACAGCTTGACGGTTGCGGATATCCCCGAGCGCGCGCGCCGTTTGCGTGAACTAGGCGTCACCTCGATTTGCGTCAACCGCCGCGGATTCAAAAGGGCGAAAGGAGTCAGCCGCGAAGAAAGAATCGATCAGATCACTGAATTGATCAACAAGGTCGAACTGCCAGTATACCTGGCAGGCGGAATCGATGTGGCTGAACTCACCCTGTTGCGCAAACTGCCGCTGGCGGGAGTCATCGTCGGCGCCGCAATCGCTAACGCCACCTCTCCAGCCGAGGCGGCGAAAAAGATGCGGGCCATCCTCGATGCGAAATAGCTGATAATCTTAGATACCTTAAGCCATTCCGGAGGAAACTGTTCGATTCTTATGCATTAGCGATATACAACTAGCCATGTTCACGAATGGATATGTCGCGCTGAAAAATAAAAACTCAGCCACATGTTATATACATCTTAAATCTTCTGTTTTGAGGCCGAAATAGAGGACGCGAATTTTTCCATCCATTGAGAGAGAGGATATACTTGCGCGCCTTCTTCAGCGGCTCTGGCAGGCAGTTTGAATATAAGCACAAGGAGAAGTGAATCTATGTTTCGCTTACTACCGAAAGAAGAGAAGTATTTCGAAATGTTCAACAGTATGGCGTCGCAAGTAACGGAATGCGCGCTACTGCTGCAAAAGCTTTTTTCCGATTTTGATAACCGCTCCGCCTACGCCGACAAGATCAAAGAGGTCGAGCACAGCTGTGATGTGATCACTCACGAGATTGTCAAGAAATTGAATCAGACTTTTATCACGCCGATCGACCGTGAGGACATTCATGCTCTGGCCAGCGGGCTGGATGACATTGTTGACGAGATCGAATACACGGCCAAGCGCGTCATTCTTTATCGCGTCGATGAGTCTACCGAACATGCGCGGAAGATGACCGATGTGCTGGTGCGGATCGTCGCCAGTTTGGAGAACGCCGTCAGGGCGCTCGAAAGCAACGGCGAGCAGGTTTTGAAGGAATGCGTCACCATTCACGGCCTGGAGAACGAGGGGGACACTTATCATCACGACGCCATTGACGAACTCTTCGCCCATGAAATCAACCCGATCACCCTCCTGAAAATGAAAGAACTATACGCGAAGATGGAGCGCACGATCGACAAGTGTGAGGACGTCTCAAACGTCCTTGAAGCGATAGTTCTCAAGAATGCGTAACCAGAACCGGAGCGCTCCCGGATAGAGGTTTTCATGAATTTAACCTTTTTGATTGTAGCGATAACCGTAGTTGTCGCCCTGATTTTTGATTTCACCAATGGATTCCATGACGCGGCCAACTCCATAGCCACAGTTGTTTCCACCCGCGTGCTCTCCCCGATACGCGCGGTGATACTGGCGGCTTTCTTCAATTTCATCGCATTCTTTCTGACCACGCACGCCGTAGCCAAGACCGTTTCCAGCGGACTGATCGATCCGAATCAGGTAAATGAATGGGTCGTACTCGCCGGGCTGATAGGGGCCGTGGCCTGGAATCTGATTACCTGGTATCTGGGGTTGCCGACCAGTTCGTCCCACGCGCTTATCGGCGGATACGCGGGCGCCGCAATATCGAACGCGGGGTTCCAGGCGCTGATTTTCGACACGAAATGGCCCAAAGGATGGTTCGGCGCGCTATCATTTATCGTCATCTCCCCGGCCGTCGGTATGGCCGCCGGCCTGTTCCTGATGACGGGGGTCTTCTGGATTTTCCGTAACGTGGCGCCGTCGCGCGTTGATAAATTTTTCCGCTTCATGCAACTGATTTCATCGTCGGCTTTCAGCTTTTCCCATGGCACCAACGACGCTCAGAAAACCATGGGCATCATCATGGCCGCGCTGCTTGCCGGCGGGTATGTCAAGCAAGGCGCCGAGATTCCTTCATGGGTCGGGCTGGCGGCGTTTTCGGCGATTGGCCTGGGGACTATGTCCGGTGGCTGGCGAATCGTGAAGACTATGGGATCAAAGATCACCAAGCTCAGACCTGTTGGCGGGTTTTGCGCTGAGACAGGCGGCGCGGGCGCCGTCCTCCTGGCTTCTCATTTCGGGATTCCGGTCTCGACCACTCACACCATCACCGGCGCAATAGTCGGCGTCGGCTCGACGAAGCGGTTGTCCGCTGTTAGATGGGGAGTCGCCGGGCGTATCATCTGGGCCTGGGTGGTCACGATCCCTGCCGCCGGGCTTATCTCAGCGGGCGCTTTTTACATATCCAGGCTCTTTCACTGAATAAAGAGAGCGATTTTCCATTTATCATATGAGATTTGAGATTTGACATTGCCGGAGGATAATTCGATTCAACGCAAATCGAAATTGAATGATGTCCGCGCAATGACAAATGTCAGATCTCATCTGGAAAATGATAAATACTCTTTTTGCCTGTTGAATTAGCGCTGAAGACTGTTCAGAGCTATGGTTCCTGCGGGTCAATTTCTTCTTCTTCAGGCGCCTCGTCCGGCGAGCCCTTGCCGCGGCCCGGCCGCTTGATGCCGAATTTGTCCAGACGGTATTGCATCGTGCGGAACGACAATCCCAGCAGCCTCGCCGCGCGAGTGATGTTCCATCCAGTCTGTTCCATCGCCTGGATCAACAGCGAACGTTCGAGTTCTTCAAACGAGATGCCCTCGGGCGGGAGCTTGAAACCGCCCGCGCCTTCCGATTGCGCGCTGGCGCGGATTTCGACCGGCAGGTCTTCGGCGGTGATCTCATCGCCTTCGGCCAGCAGCAGCGCGCGCTCGATGGCTGATTCGAGCTGGCGCACATTGCCGGGCCAGGCGTAATTCATGATCAGACTTTTCGCGTCGGACGAGATTTTCATCTGGCGCGACAGAGTTCCGTGCTTGGCCAGGAAATAGTTCATCAGCACCTGAATGTCGTCGCGGCGGTTGCGCAGAGGCGGCACGCTGATCGGGATCACGTTCAGGCGATAATATAGATCTTCGCGAAAGCGCCCGTCCTTGACCATCGCTTCGAGATCGCGGTTGGTGGCGCCGAGCACTCGCACGTCGACCTTGATCGGGCGTGTGCCGCCGACGCGCGTGACTTCTTTTTCCTGCAAGGCGCGCAGGAGCTTCGCCTGCATGCTGGGACTGACCTCGCCAATCTCGTCCAGGAAGAGCGTGCCTTTGTCGGCTATCTCGAACAGCCCTTTCTTCTCGGCGTGCGCGCCGGTGAACGAGCCTTTCTCGTGGCCGAAGAGCTCCGATTCGAGCAGGTTTTCGTTGATCGCGGCGCAGTTGACGGCCTGGAATCTATCGTTGGCGCGCGGGCTGGCTTTGTGTATCGCGCGGGCGATGCGTTCCTTGCCTGTCCCCGATTCGCCGCGGATCAGCACGGTCGAATTGGACGGCGCGACTTTGACGATCATCTTCTTGACTCGCTCCATCGCCTCGGAAACGCCGATGATTTCTTCGTCCACGGCGCGCATCTGCGCCATCGCTTTGGCGACCGCCTCGAGCAGCTTCGCGCGGTCTACGGGTTTTTCCAGGTAATCGAACGCGCCTCCGCGCAGCGCCTCTTTCACGGTGTTGATCGAACCGTGCGCGGTCATCAGAATCACGGGAGTGGAGCTGTCGAGCTGTGACAACTCGTTGAGCAGTTGAATCCCATCCATCCCGGTCATCTTCAGGTCGGTCAACACGAGGTCGAAATTTTCGTGCTTGAACGCGCGCAGAGCCTCCTGGCCGGAGCTGGCGGTTTTCACTTCGTAAAGCTGATCGCCCTGCTCATCGCGTTCTCCCGAAAGTATCAGTTGCAGAATGTCGCGTTGATTCTTTTCATCGTCAACAACGAGAATTTGTTTTGCAGACATAGTTTCTTATGGTTCGCGCAGTAGTGTAACTGTAAAGGTCGTGCCACGGCCCGGCCCGCTTTCGACGGCGATCTTACCGCCGTGTTCTTCAATGATTTTTTTGGTCAGCGGCAATCCCAGTCCGATGCCGGTCTCTTTGGTCGAATAGTAGGGTTCGAAAATCTGAGCCAGGTCTTCCGGCATAATGCCAACGCCCGTGTCGGCGAATTTGATTTCGAGGAAGCCGTTGTCGGGCCGCAGCGAGATGTCAAGCTTTCCCCCGCCCGGCATCGCCTGAATCGCGTTGATCATCAGGTTCGAGAAACAGGTTTTGATCAATTCGGCGTCCCCTTGAAGTTTCGCGTCGCTCTCGCCGTCCTGCTTTATATTCACCGTCACCGCATGCTGTTCGGCATGTGTGTGGACCAGGTCGCGGACCTCTTCGATCAGCGAGCGCGCATCGACCTCACGTATTTTGAGTTTCGCCGGGCGGCCGTATCCCAAAAAATCGCTGACCAGACGGTTGAGCCTCGCCAGCTCATCCTTGATCGTAGTCAGCATGTGAATGTATTGCGCCCGAGGCGCTTCTTCCTTCGGCGCGAACGCCGCGCGCAGGTGATCGATCGAGAGGTTGATGAAGTTGAGAGGGTTGCGGATCTCGTGCGCGATGCCCGAAGCCAGCCTCCCGACGACGGCGGAACGTTCGGCCCGTTGCAGCAACTCTTCCAGGTTGCGTTTGCTGCGCAGACCGGAGAGCATTTCATTGAAGGTTTGCGACAACATCCTTATTTCCTTCGGCCCTGAAACCGGCGCGCTGCAATCCAAATGGCCTTCAGCCACTTTTTCCGCCACCCGACCCAGATCAATAATCGGGCTGGTGATGCGTTTGGTGAAAATCGCGATAGTCACGATCAACAACAGCCCCAGGAGCACAAAAGCTATAAAGCGATCCCGCTCCGCCGACTCCTTGACCTGTTGCAGGCGCTTCAGCGAGAGAATGATATGGATGTCCCGCTTCACGTCCTTTTGTTCATCGCCGATGGCGGTGGTCATCGGAAAGTGGATGTCGGCGGTTTCTCTGCCTCCGATCTGGTCCAGGTTCGCCTTCAACTCCGTCGGGTTGATAGATGACGCTTCGTCGGCGCGATTGTGCTTCTTTCCTACCTCGTTCCTGTTCGTGCTGCGGTAAATCTTCCCTTCCTCATCGACAATGAAGATGTGACGGATGATGCTTTCATCGTTGATGGTCAGGCCATTCTGATCCGCCAGTTCATAAAGGTCTATGTCTTCATATAAGGAGCGCAAGACGAGGCCGATCGCGACGGGGATTTCGTGAAGGTATTCATTCACCACATTGGTCGTACGCTCTTCCAATCGCTGGTTATACAGTGAAATCACAGCCATCGTCAGCGCCAGCATCAAGGCGATGAACGCCACCATCTGCGCTCGAACGCTGGAAGGCGATTTGAGTACGCCGGAGAACTTCTTGAGCATGCCGGAGAGCTTCATAACTTGGCGATCAGGCGTTTGGCCTTTTCCTGGACGTGGCTTTCGGCCTTGTTTGGCGACTGTTTCTGGATGATTTCCTGGTACATTCGCCGGGCGTCTTCCTTACGCCCTTTTTCCTCATAAGCCTGTCCGAGAGCCAGCTTTATCTCCAGATTGTGTGGCGCGACGCTCATCCCCTGCTCCAATCGCTGGATCGCCCTGTTCATATTGCCTCCGATGATCCGCGGCAACTGCCGATCCATTTCACCGAGCGCCAGGTAAGCTCCGCCGTCCTGATAACGATCGTTCAACCGCAGGACCGTCTCCATTTCGGCGCGAATCTTGCCGACCGTGGTCAGAGCCTTGAAAACGCCCTTCTGGTCACTGTAACCGCCGTAATTGACTCCCAGCCAGAAATGGCCCTCGACCCCATTGGGTTCCGCGGCGACGGCCCGCTGGCCCGCGTTTATGCCCTTCTCGAAATACGACACTTTTTCCCCTTTCGCGGCCTGGTCGCCGACAAAGTAATAGATTCGGGCGGCGCGCCACAGCCACTGGTAATCATTGCCATTTGAGGCCAGCGCCCGCTCGATGACGCCCATCGATTGTTTGTCGCGCCCGGGGTCATCGCCCAGTGTGAAAAGGCTGTCGGCCTCCTGATACGGATTCGTATTGGCCGGAGC
>DASUFM010000586.1:0-4231 GCA_036274535.1 Blastocatellia bacterium | reverse complement strand
CTCCATCCTCCATCTTCCATCCTCGACAATTTTGTCTCCCCGCGGCTTAAAATTTCCCCGCCTCTGTGGCTTGATTCGCTTGCTCATTTCATAAAGTCAAAAATAGAATCCGGCCTGCCCTGAACATTCTTAAATTCAGTTCCGAGGTCACACAGGAAAATCCAAGGAGGCTAACCTTAATGAAGAGACACATAGGACGAGGGGTGTGCAGGTCCCTGATTATATTGATGGCGTTTTTAGCGGCGCCGATGATCGCGCGCGCTCAGACGCAGATCACCACCGGCGTCATCCAGGGAACTGTAGTCGACGAGACGAACGCGGTCATTGCCGGCGCGAGCGTCGAAGTCAAAAACACGGACACCAATTCAACCAAAAATCTATCGACCGATTCCGACGGGCGGTTCGTTTTTCTACAATTGCCTTCGGGCCGTTACACGTTGACCGTCTCGAAGCAGGGCTACGCCACGCTGGCGCAGGAGAACCTGAGTCTGACGGTGGGCCAGGCGATTAACCTGAACCTGAGCCTGAAAGTTTCATCCGTGCAGGAGCGCGTCACAATCACCGCCGCCCCGACCATCGATACAGTGCGTGTGGAATCGAGTTCGACGCTCAACGAGGTCGCCATCAGCCGCACGCCGGTGCTGGGCCGCAAATTCGAAGACCTGCTGACGCTGACTCCGGGCGTGAGCATCACGCAGGGGCCCGACGGCGACGAGATCAATTTCAACGGGCAGCGCGGCATTTTCAACAACGTCAGCCTGGACGGCGGCGATTACAACAACGGCTTTTTCGGCGAGCAGGCCGGCGGCCAGCGCGCCGCGATAGACATTTCGATGGAGGCCATCAAGGAGTTCCAGGTCGTGGCCACCGGCGCGAGCGCGGAATTCGGGCGGTCGGGCGGCGGCGTCATCAACGTCATCACCAAATCCGGCGCGAACAAACTCAGCGGCAGCCTGTTCCATTTCCAACGCCTCGAAGCTCTGAGTTCAAACACTTCCGACGGCAATCCGCTTAAGGATTTCCACCGCGAACAGTTCGGCGGCAACATAGGCGGGCCGATCAGGAAAGACAGGGTTTTCTACTTCGCCAATTTCGAGCAGATCACCGGCAACCTGACGCGGCCCAACCTGAGCGTACCTATTGGAACCCCATGCTCGGTTCAAACCCCGACTATCCAGGCCAACGAGGCGTTGATCAACTCCAGCGCCGATTGCCAGCGGCTGGCGCTGCTGAATTTCATCCAGACCACTCGCCAACAAAACGAAGGACTGCCGATCAAAAAACCGGTCAACACCTCGTCCCTGCTGGGCAAACTCGATTACAAGCTGAACGAGGCCAACGAGCTGGCTTTCTCCTATAATTTCCTGCGCACCAAGAAAGAGAACGAGACCTTCGACGTGCCGACTTACGGGACGTCTGCCAACGGCACTGAAGGCCCCGGCAAGATCAACGCATTCAACGTCAACCTGTTCACGACTTTTTCGTCGACGAGGCTGAACGAGTTTCACTTCACTTATCTGCGCGAAAACCGTCCGCGGTCGGCCACCGAATCGAATGTGCCCGCCGACACCGCGATGGGCTTTGGAGGACCCACCGATCCGACTTTCCGCTTCGGCAACCCGTTCTTCCTGGGGCCGAACGTAGATGAACTCTTCAAGCGCTACCAGTTTCGCGATAACTTTTCGATCGTCGCCGGCAACCACACGGTCAAGCTTGGAGGCGATTGGACGCACAGTAACAACGCGCAGGTCTTCCGCGGCTTCTTCGAAGGGCGATACATCTTCGACAGCGTCACGGGCTTTCTGCGTTACGCCTCGCCGGCGACGCTCGGCGCCGGCTTCGGGCCCGACGCGGGACGATGCGCCAACGGCGCGTGGGTGAACATAGGCGGAGCCTGCTCCGACGACAGCGTGGCCGGCAGCCCGCTGCTGCTTTACCTGCAGGGCGCCGGCCTGACCGGCCCGGCCACCGACGCCACCGGAGCGTCGGACATAAACAACGAAGAGCTCGCTCTTTTCATTCAGGACAAGTGGCAGATCTGGCAAGGGTTCACGCTCAACTACGGTTTAAGGTGGGAGGCTCAGACATTCCCCGACCCTGTCGTGGCGCCCGCGCAGACGGCATACGGAATATTCCTGAATGACCCGCGTTTCCCTTCGGACGGCACGCTGCCGGATCAATACAAGATGTTCCAGCCTCGCGTAGGCCTGGCCTGGGACATCTCGCACGATAACAAATCGGTGTTCCGCGCCAGCTACGGCGTCTTTTACGCGCGCCAGAACATGCTCTCGCAGGTCGGCTCGATCACTACCAACGGCGTGCAGCAGCAGACGATCGCCGGCGTTCGTCCGGTCTGGCCCAACATTGTGGCGCCGCCATCGACCGTGACTCCCTGCGCCAGCGGCGGGATCACGAATCCCTTCCCATGCTTCAGCGGCGTGCGAGTCTTCAGTCGCGATTACGAGAATCCGCGCATCTATTCGACCAACGTCGCCTACGAACGGCAGATCATCGATGATCTTTCCGTTTACGTAGACTTCACGCATTCGAAAGGCGTTCACCTGACGCGCTTCCTGAACGTCAACAGAAACAATTTCTTCAGGCCGTTCCTGGACGAAGTGCAGGTGACCAGTTCGGTCGGCAAATCACTCTATCGCGGCTTCACGGTGGGAGTGAAAAAACGGTTCAGCAAAGGCTTCCAGTTCGAAGGCAACTACGTACTCTCGAAAGACCTGGACGACGATTCGAACGAACGCGACCCGTTCACCGACCGCTCGTTCGACATCAACAATCTGCGGCTCGATTACGCGCTGGCCGACCGCGACATTCGCCACAAGTTCAATTTCATTTTGAACGGCGAGTTACCTTACGGTTTACAGGTCAATACGCGCCTGCAGGCCCGCAGCGCCCAGCCGATCACGCCTGGCGCGCGCACCGCCACTAACCGCAACACGGACCGCAAAAACAACGAATACTTCTCGTTCGATTGGCGATTGTCGAAGGTCTTCCGTTTCTCGGAACGTTATTCGCTCATCCCGACCATCGAGATGTTCAACACATTCAACAACAAGAACCTGATCAACCCCCTGACCACGCCGGGACTGTTCAACTTCGACGGATTCCTGCGCCAGGGCGTCGGCGACCCGCGCCAGTTGCAACTGGCCGCCAAGTTCATGTTCTGAAAACCACACAATCAACAAAAAAACGGAACAGACGTAGCGTTTTTTATGCGCTTCCGCCTGTTCCGTTCCCTCCACATAAATCAGACCACACAAGATTGGTAAACCGAGTCAGTACCGCGACCGGTAGGGAGCGTTATCCAGGCCCTTTAGAGCCGCCGGTAATATCCCGCGACTTCCAGCAACTTTCTTAATTGATGCAATTATTGAGAATCAGGTAAGTTGGTTTACAAACTTCGAGCCAGGGATGAACAACGATTGGCGCAGACCTTTTTCACCGCGGAGGCGCGGAGTGCGCAGAGTCTGCGCAGAGTGACTCCGCGCTCCCTCTGCGGTTATTGGAATGGCATTGTCAATCAACCCGATTTGTAAACTTTCTTTTCTGAACCTCAATAGTGTCCCTTTTAGAATCATCGAACTACGGAGGCTTATGAAGTCATTGCGGATCATTCTGTTCAGCTTCTTGCCGCTTATAGCGACCAGCTCCTGCGCAAGTATCCAGGGATCACCGACTGCCGGCGAGCTAAAAGATTTCGCAGCCGTCTGCGACAAGGCGAACGATGGCAAACGGCTCGCCGTCGAGGGCTACCTGCGCTGGCCCAAATCATTCACGGGAACAACCAGCGCGGTTCTGCGGCTTTACCCCACAGCGGAGGCGTCGGGATCGCCGATCGGTGTACAGATCCGCATTGGGCAGGAACCGAATCAGTTGGGATTGCCACCAAAGCAATATAACGACCGGGATCTGAAGGTCCACCTGGCGAGTGGAGATGTGGCCGGGGTGGAAACAAAAGTAAGAGTGTCGGGCAACGTCTACTTCCCAACGGTCTCACAAGACTTCACCTGCGCTTTGGAGAATCCGCTTGTAGAGAAGGGTAAATGACCGCCGGGCCAGATCAATTTGCAATCGCGTATGCGGGGAAAATGACTCCGGTACGGGGAGCGGTAGCCCCGGTTCGACGGCGCCGGTCACCACCGTTCCCGCACCGTAACGTGGAAACATCGTGAGCTTTCGGTGGGCGGGCGCCCATTGTCATCCTGGCCCACCGAAA
>DASUFM010000585.1:0-3099 GCA_036274535.1 Blastocatellia bacterium | reverse complement strand
GAGAGGGCGGCCAGCAAGATTCTCGACCTTCTTCGATAGGATAAATAGGATTTTATAAGCCCTATTTGTCCTATCTGTCCTATTTGTCCTATAAGCGTTCAATCAACCAGTAAGCCCCAGCCAACGCAACCATAATTGAGAATGCCGGGACATATCGCATGACGAAACGTGGCCGTTGGCGGAGTTTCCAGATCATCGGCAGGACGAGCGAGGCGACCGCGATCTGACCGATCTCGACGCCGAGATTGAAGGAGAGCAGCGGCGCGACAGCTTTGACGCCGGACCCGACCCCAAGATCCCTGAGCGCCGAAGCGAAGCCGAAACCATGAATGAGGCCGAACGCGAACGTCAACAGCCAGCGGCGTTCGATCCTGCTTCGCAAAATGTTTTCGAGACCGACATAGATGATCGAAGCGGCGATCAACGGTTCGACTACGCCCGCCGGAATGGCGATTACTTCGAGCGTGGCCAGCGCCAGGGTGATCGAATGCGCCGCCGTGAACGAAGTGATTATTTTGGCGGCTTCCCGCATCGTCCCGCCCGCGATCAACAGCGCGAATAAAAAAGCCAGATGATCGAACCCGAGCAGAATGTGTTCGATTCCGAGCGGTAAAAATCCCCAGAGCGGGCGCGGCCGCGTTTGAGAAATTTGGAGCGCGGTCAGGTCCATCTCGAACGAATCGTCGGCGGCGTCGAGCATCCGCTGCGCCTGAACATTTCCTTCCGCGTCGCGCACCGCCAGGAACTGGCGATGGCCGCGCGGGAGTTTATCAATCAAAAGAGAGCGCAGGGTAAGACCGGATCCTTGCGGCGGCGGAAACTCCAGGTCGAAATGGATCGCGCCGCTGTCGTCGATGCTGACGGCGACCGTCGCCGGCGGAGTCTCATGGCCGCCGGCGCTCAGAACGAAAGACTCTTTCGCCAGAGATTCGAGGCGGGCGCGAGCGACGTCGAACTCCTGCCCGGAGACCTGGCCGTCGCGGTCGGCGTCCATCGGCGCGATCGTCGCGACCTCGTCGCGCGCGAATGTCAGCCGCACGGCCGCTTTACCTCCGTCCAGTTTCACTTCGGCGGCGCTCAACCCCGGATCGTGCGCGAAGGCTGAGACCGCCGCCAGAATCATCACGAGAAATAATTTCAGCCACGAATGAACACGAATGAACACGAATCCTTTCTCTCGGCCTCGACGTCTCATTTGGTTTGCTGCCCTCTCCTATGATTATTCGTGTCCATTCGTGGCTGAAGTTCCTTTCCTTGTTACGCCTTATTGAGAGAGGCCGATGATCTTACGGCCGTTTTGCGGCGTCGCTTCATAGGGAAATACTTTGTTGAATCCCATCTCGTTGCCGGTCACGCCGTCGTAATTCCCCCTGAAGGGATCATTGATCTTCAGCGCGGCCGGGTTGCGCAGGTCGCTGAGCAACGCGATGATCGCAATGTCAACCGGGTCTTCGCCGAAGCGGCGTCCGTTCGGCCATCCGCCGGGCACAAAAAATTTGCCCGCCGGCAATCCGAGGAACTGGCTCGGCAGGCGGAACGGATGCCCTTGCGCTCTGCTCTCCAGAATGTCTCCGCCGAAGATGCCCAAACGTGAGAAGCCCTGATCGTCAGGATTGAACTGATCGTCAGGCGCATTGCCTGCCAATCGAACCGGATCGGTCGAGAGATCGACCTTGATCAGGTCTGGAATGTATATCGCCGACAGGTCGGTGCGACCATTGGGAATCGCCAGTTGCTGGCCATTGCCGATCAGCAGGTTGATCAATGAGGCCAGTTCCGGAGTCTCGGCGTATTTGCGGAAAATCCTGCTGTCAACGGTCGGCAGCGTGCGACTGTAAAGGTCTTTGTCTTCCAGCGCCACCAGCCCTTCATTGAATAGCGGATTGCCCTGGCGCGCCACCTGCTTATACAGGGAATTGCGGATCAGGTTGATCAGGGCGCGACCATGGCCTTTGTCGTCCCTGTCATATTTGTCGTCCTTATCCTTGTCGTCTTTGTCGTCCTTGTAGTCCTGCACTGGTAACACAGGGCGACTCGTGGTCGCAAATACTCCGACGGTCTGTTGATCGCCACCCAGTTCTCTGAGCGGGATTTGCAGGGCCATCATGTGAACGTTGAATCCGCCTTGCGTATCTTTGCCAGGATTACGCAGCTTGAGCAGATCGAAGATCGATTGCACGTCGGCGTAGAAGCCGTCATCGCGCTGTCCGGCGAACGCCGTGTAGCCGTTCGGGAAATTGAAGATCGATTGGCTGGTATACCGGTCGAGTTCCGCCGCCGTCTTGACGCCTTTGCGCGCCGGCTGCTCGCCGTCGTTGTTCTGATTGTAAAACGGGGTGGCGTTGCCCTGGTTGTTCGGCGGAACGATTCCGCGGCCGATCGTCGTCGCCCGGCCCCAGCGGTTGTCGATCTTCTTGATGGTATAGGACTGCGTCAGATTCTGGCCCGGCTCATTAATGTTGTTGATGACGTCGAGATAAGATACGAGTATCGTTTTGGAGTTTTTGTACGCCGTATCGAAATCGAAGCGGTAAGTAATGGTCGGGCGGCCGGCGGCGACGTCGCGACCGAGCGCGACGTGTATTTCGTAGCGAACGTTGTCGTCGAAGTTATAGGCGTTGGGACCGACGCCCGGATTCTCGTGCGGGTAAACGCTGAGCGCGACCGTCAGAACTTTATTCCCGGACTGATCATTACTGACGAACGCGTAAACGTCGGTGGTGTTCGCGCGCGGATCGCCCGTGATCATAGGGGCGTCCATGTGGCTGGAAGCGAGAGTCGTGGTCGACAACGCTGGCGCGACTCCCATCAAAGCGACCAGCGCCATCGTAAGCGCGCGCCGCGATCGGTAAAAGATTCTCTTCATTCTCCCATCTCCTTAATATGACGGATAGGACGGATATGACAGACAGGACAGATAACGCCTATCTGTCCTGCCTGTCCTGCCCGTCCTATAGATTGAGTTTGTTGAGCCGGATCCGCTCATCCGGCAGCAACGAGAACACCAATTTCGCCGCCTTTGCGGCGTAAATCTTTGCCTGAGCGGTATTGCCGGCCTGCCTGGAAATCGCGGCGGCGTGCAGGTAGAGCCGCGCGTCC
>DASUFM010000584.1:0-5602 GCA_036274535.1 Blastocatellia bacterium | reverse complement strand
ATCTCGCCGTTGAAGGTGATTGTGACCGTGTCATCGGCGTCGCGCATCGGCTGCCTGCCGCGCGGCGAGAGGTCTATGATCGAGAGGCGTCGGTGGCCGAAGCCGAGGGCATGGTCCTCGCTCGTGAAGAAGCCAGAATCGTCCGGCCCCCGATGGACCAGCGAGCCGGTCATTGAGCAGAGATCGGCTTCAATAGCCCCCTGGTTGAAATCCAATAAACCTGTTATTCCGCACATTCCTCGTCAACCTCCGATCGCGCTTGCATACTGCGCCGCTGACTCCCTAATCAGCTCCTCAGCCCAGCCATTTTGGAGCGCAAGGCGCGAGGCGCGTTCATTGCCGAGGAATTTTACGTTGCTATACCTCGGATCGCGGTAGTCCATGATCTTTCCGCTTTCGATGGCTTCGATGACCTGCGCCACACCTTTCTCCACGACCCACGCCGGAGCAAAACCCAAAAGATCACGTATCTTATTGAAGTTGACGCGGTAATTACGGCGGTCCGTGTCCGGCCCCTCGTCTATGATCTGGGCGGCGGGTACGAATTGATTGATGATCTTACCGATCTGGTAAATGGTGTAGTTCTGTTCATTCGAACCGACATTGAAGGTCTGATTTTTCACCAGCGAAAATGGGGCCTCCAGAGTTTTGAAAACAGCCAATGCGGCGTCGTGTACATGCACGAAAGGGCGCCACTGATCTCCCCCACGGATTGTAATCTGGCCCTCAACGAGGGCTTTCGCGGTAAGCAGGTTGATCACCAGGTCGAATCGAGTGCGGCCGGAAAGGCCGTAGATTGTGCCCAAGCGCAGTACGGTAGGGGCGAAATTAGAATCTGACAGGCTCAGTAAAACCCGCTCTGACGCGATTTTGCTGCGGGCGTATAGAGAAACAGGGTTGAGTTCGGAATGTTCATCCAGGACTTCGTCGCTGGCGCCGTAGACCGAACAGGTGCTGGCGAAGATAAAGCGGCTTACCCCGCTCCCCTTGGCCACCTCGGCGATCATACGCGTGGCCATCAGGTTGACTTCGATTGTCAGATCTTCATTCAGCGCGCAGGCCGGGTCGCCGACGATTGCGCCCAGATGAATAACCGCATCCATGTTCTTCGTCGCCTCTACAACTTTATCGACCTGGCGAAAATCGGCGCGCATGATTTCCAGCCTGGGGTGATGCAGGAAATCCCGAATCGGTTCGACGCCGTAGAGAAATAAGTCGAGCAAGCGCACGTGGTACCCTTTCTCTAACAGCGTCGGTAGCAAGGCGGAGCCGATATACCCTGCGCCTCCGACAAGCAGAACTTTCCGCGCTTTATCTTCATCGGCCTGCTTAAAACTAGGGGGCTCCGCGCGAACTATGTTGGACCAAAGGGAAGACCAAAGCCGAGAACCCACGAGCAACACTATGCTGACAAACCAGGCGTACAGGTACGTGCCAGGCTGGAGGCCGTAACCGTCTACGAAGTACGACAGAAAACCGAATAGGAAATAAGCCAAACTGACGGCATGGGTTACGACCAGAGCCTTGTACCGCCCTCGATAAGTACGGCCGTAAGAATAAAACCCGCTGAGAGAGAATACGACCAGACAAACCAGCGTCAGTCGAATAGCGGAGCTGCGGTACCCAATAATGTTATTCCACAAGAAATTCTGATAATCAACTCTGTTAGCGGCATCCTCGGTCATTACGAATTTAACCAGGCGGATAGCTATCGAAGTAAGGACGGCGACATTTATGAGCATGGCGTCGGCCAAACCCCGTAACACCATAGACCGATTAATGCTCGAGCGGTTAAACATGCCCATGATACATGCCTCATCTTGAAGTTGTTGTAAGTAGACCTCGGAGAGAAGAGGACGTATTGTCCCTTACAGATACACAGATTACTGAGGGAAGCGTCACGAGTAGTGACCGTAATATGGGATGTGTTTGGCGGGCACATCATTCAGGACCACGCCAAAAACATTGGCTCCTACGCTTGAGAGTTCCTGGCGGGCAAGACTCATGGTTTCCCAATTGCTTTTACCGCCGTTCACGACGAGGATCACGCTGTCGACAATAGTGGATAGGATGAGCGGATCGGCCAGGATAAGTGGCGGCGAGTCGAACACGATATAATCGCAGAGATTGGCCAGCGTATCCACCATCTCTTTCATCTTTTTGGAGCCGATCATGTCGCCTGGGTTATACGGAATGGCGCCGCTTGGGATAAATGACAGACCCGGAATATCCAACTTCCTGATCACGTTCTCCAATTCGACGGCGCCCGAAAGGTAAGTTGACAAGCCAGGCTCCTGATCGACACGGAGCCTCTTGTGAGCCGTCGGCCTGCGCAGATCGCAATCTACGATCAACACCGACCGTCCGAGATGAGCTATGCTGGTCGCGACATTAATGACCGTTGTCGTTTTGCCTTCAGCGGGCTGGCTGCTGGTAATCAGCCAGGTCTTGGCCTTAATACCTGCGCCACTTTCCGAGGACATGATCGATGTCCTGAGCAGACGATAAGCCTCATGGGCCGGCGAACGGCCGCCAACGCTTATCAGTTTCGGTTCGGTCGGCAAGGCGTTTCCCAGACTCAGGGCGCTTCCCGGGCCCCCAGGGGCGTCTCCATTTACCGCGGCGTCTCCATTTATCGCCGCGTCTCCTTTGTTCGCGGCGTCTCCATTTATCGCCGCGCCTTCTTTGGCCGCGGCGAACGCCGGGAGTTTAAGCTTGCGTTTGAACTTACCCGTGAGCACACGAGCCTCTTTCCGGCTGAAAGTCGGTATTACGGCAAGAGCGGGTAATTGCAGTCGGTGACTGAGACCATCGGCGCTCTTGATGCCGCGGTCGAGGGTTTCGAGCATCAGAGCGAGGCCGACGCCGAAAGTCAGACTGAAGACGAGCCCGATCATCGTCCATAGCGGGCGATTCGGGCCGGTCGGCTTTCTAGGCGCCCGCGCCGGCTCGACAACGCGCAGGTTGTTCTGTTGCTGAGCGAGTTGGAAGTTGGCCTCGCTGCTCTTCTGCAGGAAATTATTGTAAAGCGCCTTGGTCGTATCGACCTCTTGTTGAAGTACCCCGTACTGGAACGTGTCCACATTCTCTTTCGCAGTCTCGTTTTTAGCCTCTTCCAGCCCCCGCTTGAACGCCTGTTCGTCGCGGACGGCGCGATCGAAGTCGAGCTTCAATTTGACTTCCAGCGACTTGCGATGGGACTCGATCTGCTTCCGGATCACGGCTATCTGCCGCTGGACTTCGATGGTCTGCGGGTTGTCAGGGCCGTAATTCACGTCGAGTTGGGCCGCCTGCACCGTGAGGTCGCCGAGCTTTTTCTGAAGCTCCCCAAGATTCGCGTCGGAGTAGACGGCGGGGATGTGTTCGATGAGCCCGAGCTTGACGTCTTCATAGAGCGACTCCTTGATGATGCGGTCGGTCTCGGCGCGGGTGACTTCGGCCTGCAGGCGCAAGAGACGGTCGGCGCTCAACGAGCCTTTGCCCTGTGGCGCGATGTTGTTATGCGCGCGGGTGTAATTGGCCAGCGCCTGTTCGGCCCTCTCGGCCCTCGCCTTGAGTTCACTAGTTGAGCGGTCCAGCCAGTTCGACGCGCCCTTGAATTTCTCAGACTTGTTCTCGGTGTTATGGTTGATCAAAGATTGAGCGAGCTGATTGCAGATGGCGGCGGCGAGCGCAGGGTCGTGGTGCGTGTATGCGACCTTCAGTAATCGCGTATCCGAGACCGGGTCTGTCGAGTAGTTCTTTAATCGCGCGTCCAAGACCGGTTCCACCAGGAGATTCTTTCTGAAAATCTCGACGAAAGGCGCCAGTCGCCAACTCTCCGCGGGAGAATCCTGCGGCTCGGTAGCGGCGCTGCTAGCGGACGCGGGCAACGAATCAGCTATGTTCGGCGCCGGTTCCTGCAGGTTCCTATCCCGGTGAAATACTTTTTTAGCGCGCTCCGATATGACGCTTAACGTTTCCTTCAATGACTTCTCTCTGGGATTGAGGACCTCCTCGCTCTGATCGAGCTTCATATTGACGATCACCTCTTCAACCAGCGGGGCGCTTTGAAGCAGATACATTTTCGTCGACAAAGGCTCGTCGTTCTGGACGATCAGATCGCCCTCCCTGGCCTTGATCACCGCCGTATCCTCTTTGCCAACGGAGAGCACTGCAAACGCCTGGTAGGCGTCCCTCGTTCGGAACGCCGCGAGCAGGCTGAAGGCCGTGCCGATGGCGACGATGGCGGTGATCAGCCATTTCCGCCTGAAGATCGCGCGCGCCCACCTCTCCCAATCGACCGGCTGAACTCCCTCCTCCTCCGCTCCATTAGCGTAATGGCCCTCCGCGTAATCGGTTCGGTAATACCCGGGGCGCTGAGGCTGCGGGTCGCTTAACTCTTGACGATGTTCCAGGGCAGTCTTTTCATCTGTCATTGGTTAGCTCCTTTTAGGCGGTTCGGGTTAAACGCCTTATTTAAATATGATGGCTTAGTTATGCGCTTCGCCTTCAATCACGGTGTCCGTGAGGACGAGTCGGGATGTTCGTAGGCGCCGATATCCACACGGCCGCCACGCGTCCTGACACGGCCGTCATAATCGGCGCCGACGCCGGGCAGGGCCAGGCCCGCGTCCATCGCCGGGCTGTCTGACCGCAAGTGAAAGTCAAACGCCGCCGGGTCGGCGAATTTAGGATCGGTCTTCTCAAGGTTGTCGGCGAGAATCAGGCCGGAGGCGTCGACGCTCTTTTCGGCGAACAGGAGAACGCCGTTCGAAATTATGTTGTTACTGATTCGCACATTCGCGAATCTCATAGGCTCCGCCCTGCTCTCGGCGCCCATCCAAATGGCGGCCGTATTCACTTCGTAAAAGATGTTGTTGGCAATAATGGAATCCGACACTTTCATGCCGCCCGCGGACGGCGCCCACATTACGATGGCCCCGAGCTTGCCGTTATGCATATTGCCGAAGGCGATGGTGTTGTTAAGGATGTTCATGTGAGTCCGCGACTTCGGCCAGACTTGTATGGCCCACCCTTGTTTAATGTTGTAGATGACGTTGTTACGAATGGTCACGTGATCCCCGCCGTCGTGGTAGACGCCGTGATCGTGGTTTTTCCAGCGCTCATTGCTCGGCCGGCATCCCCTGGCGCCCGGAGCCAGGCGGCCGACATCGTGGATGAGATTGGCCTCCACCAGAACGTTGTCCGCCTCGATGAATACTCCGTTTTGACCGTTTGAGGTATTTGTGCAGACCCGGCCAATGTTATGGATGCGGTTGCCTATGACCTGGAAGTGGCTCCCGCCGTCGAACAGATCGATCCCGCCGGCGCTTCCGTCCACATTCGCCAAACCGGTCATCTCAAAGTCCTGGATGCGGACGTAAGACGCGCCGCCCTGAACCACAAAACCCACGCCGGCTTTTCCATTCTCTCCGTCTATCTTCGCCCCCCACTTGTTCCTGGACCTGAAGACGACCCAGTTGTCCGGGGAGCCGCCTCTCGAGACGCAGACGACCACTTTACCGTGGCAATCGTTAGGCCCGCTGTAAGCGTAGACTCCGTCTCCTACCAGGACTGTATCGCCGGGTTTGGCGCTGTCAGCGGCTTTTTGAATCGTTCT
>DASUFM010000583.1:0-3524 GCA_036274535.1 Blastocatellia bacterium | reverse complement strand
TTGAAGAGCGCGTCCGCGTACTCGTTCTGCGCGTACTTGCGAGCCTCTTCGATGAACTCGGGCAGGTTGCCGGGATGGGTCTTGAGCGCTTTGTGATACCACGCCACGGCGGCGTAGCTCGGCAAATAATATATGTAAGGCCGGTCATCGCCGGCGGCGAAGGTGATCGTCGAGAGGTCGAGAACCGAAGAGATCAGCACAATGCCGTTGAGGTGCATGCTGTATCGGTTCTGCAAGAGGTTGCCCAGAACCGCCGAGCGAAACGTCCCGTAACTTTCCCCGATGAGAAATTTCGGCGAATTCCATCGGTTATTGCGTCTGATATAAGTCGCAATGAACTGGCCGAAAGCGGCGGCGTCCTGGTCCACGCCGTAAAAGTCGCGTTCCGTGGCCTTGCCGGCGGCGCGGCTGTAGCCGGTGCCCATGGCGTCGATGAACACCAGGTCGGTCTTGTCCAGCAGGCTCTCGGCGTTGTCGACGAGCTTGTACGGCGCGGGCGGGGTGAATTCTCCGTCCACCGTCCAGATCCGGCGTGGACCGAACGCGCCCATGTGCAGCCACATTGTCGCCGAGCCGGGACCGCCATTGTAAAGAAATGAAATCGGCCGCGAACTCGGATCCTTCACGTCGCTGCGAGTGTAGGCGACGGAATACAGCAGCCCGGTCGGCTCGCCGGCGTCATTTTTAAGCAACGTGGTTCCCGCGCTGGCTTTGTAGGGGATCGTTTGACCGCCGATTTGAATCGTGTGCTCGGTCACGGACCATTCTTCCTTAGGCGTTTCGGCGGGCACGGTCCGCGCTTCCCGCTCCTGCGTTTGTGTTTGTGGCCGGCCCGGCTGCGCGTACACGGCGGCGCCGGCGCAGCAGACCAATAACAACACATTGGCCATAAGCTTCAGGGAGTTTGTCATCTTCGTTCTCCATTCAATTTAGATATGATGATCAGGCTAACGGCTATTACGGCGTTTTCGACTCCAGGATTCAGAAACCGCGTCGCATAAGATTGTTTATTTGTTCTCAGTAGCCAGCCCTTAGTTGTCAGCCGGCGGTTTTTGCTCGATGCGCGCCATATTTTTCCAATACACTGGTGTGAAAAATCTTCCCGCCAGCGGGCCGCGCGAAAAATATTCCCAGTGGATCGTGTAAGAATTGCTCGGAATGTCCCGCCTGGAATGCGCTCGGAAATTCTGAAACGAACTGGAAACTCTGATTTTATTGGGGTTTTGCGGTTCTTCTCGCTGGCGCCATCGGTGGCGCCATCCTTGCAATAGACTGGGTGGGGCAACGAGATACCAGGTGGTGAACTCCACTGAAAGGTGTCAGGCGGCCGCCGAGGTGAGGAAGGTAGCCGCCAAATTTTTAAGCGCTTGCAGTTATCCCACGGCTGCAAGCGCTTTTTATTTATGTGGATCCTTGATGCGCTTGCCAGAGATTGACATTCAGCTACAATCTCAACAAAGGATGGGGCGTTCCGATCGGAATGTGTTTGTCCTCTCTATAATAATCCAACTATAACCATTGATTTCTGATGCGCGCGCTTCTTTATGACTCTTTTGGCGCCCTGCCACGGGTCGCAAACGTTCCGGCCCCCACCGTCCCGCATGACGGCGTAGTCGTCGAGGTCAAAGCGTCCGGACTGTGCAGGAGTGATTGGCACGGCTGGCAAGGGCACGACGCGGATATACGGACTCTGCCACATATTCCCGGCCATGAGTTCGCCGGTGTAATCGCCGCGGTCGGTCCCGATGCGCGGCGATGGCGTATTGGGGACAGGGTTACCACTCCGTTCGTTCTCGGTTGCGGCGCCTGTGTTTATTGTATCGCAGGGGACCAGCAGGTCTGCGAAAAACAGTTTCAACCGGGATTTTCCGGTCCCGGCTCGTTCGCTGAATACGTCGCCTTGCCGTATGCGAACGTCAATCTCGTGCGACTTCCCGATGAGATGAATTTCGTCGATGCGGCCGCGCTCGGCTGCCGATTTGTAACGGCGTTTCGCGGCATAGCGACGCAGGCGCGGCTGCGCGCCGGCGAATGGGTCGCGGTGTATGGATGCGGCGGGGTCGGTCTTTCGGTGGTGATGATCGCGCGGGCGCTCGGCGCGAAGGTCATCGGCATCGACGTCGCGGAAGAGAAACTCGCCCTCGCCAGAGAGGCCGGAGCCTTGCTCACGTTTAACGCGACCGTTACCGATGGAGTTCCTGAAGCTGTTCGGGACCTGACGGAGGGCGGAGTTCACGTCTCCGTCGATGCCCTGGGCAGCGCGATTACCTGCAGGAATTCGATCCTCTCGTTAAGGCGGCGCGGCAGGCACGTACAGATCGGGTTGCTCGTCGGAGATCAAGTAGATCCTCCGCTTCCGATGGGAATAGTCATAGCGCACGAACTGGAAATATTCGGCAGCCACGGCATGCAGGCGCATGCGTATCCGCAGATCTTCGACATGATCGCCGCCGGAAAATTGCCGCTCGGGAAATTGATCGGATGGCGCATCGCCCTGGATGAAGCCGGCGCGGCCCTCGCGAACCTCGATTCTTCTCCGGGCAAAGGGATTACAGTGATCGATCGCTTCGCCGCTTGATAGGAAAATCAACCACGAAGAAACGAAGAACACGAAGAAAGGTCAGAAAAAATCTTCGTAATCTTCGTTTCTTCGTGGTTGACCTTCATTCGCAAAATCGCGGCTCGGCCTCATCCGTTAAGCCGGCGAGCAGCGCTTCCATATGCTGCCGCGCCTTCCATGCGCCAGTGCGATTGGCCGCCTCTATGCCTTCCATCCACACGCGCCGCGCCTCGTCACGCCCTTCCTGTTTGACCAGCGCGGCGCCGAGCATCTGATAGGCGGAAGTATAATCGGGTTTGATGCGAATCACGTTGCGGAGAGCTTCGATGGCCGCGGGCCAGTTCTCCAGCTTTGTGTATTCGTTCGCGAGCCCGTACCAGATCATTTCGTTGTCGGGCTGATCCTTCAGCATTGAGGTAAAAGCGTCAATTCTGGATTGTGTCATCTTCTGGTCTCCGTCGATTTGTTGAGTTTCCCATGAGAGAATATCGGCATGAACGACGACGTCAAGCGCCTCAGGCGGCGCCAGATCGGCGCCGCAATCACGGCCCTGTTCCTCTGCATTCCTCTGATTCATGCCTTGAGCGGGCTGACATTATCATTCAGACCGGCGCGCGCTCTCGGCGATACGCCCGAGAACGTTCCGGCAAATCAGGACGGAGCGGACAGCGGCAATTACAAGCCGCCGGTTCATCTGATCAATCTGGAGAATAAATCAATTAACGAGAGCAGCGGGATCGTCGCCTCCAGACGCAACACCGGCGTTTTATGGACGCACAATGACAGCGGCGGCAAACCGTTCATCTTTGCTTTCAATCGCCGGGGAAAACATCGCGGAGTCTGGCGGGTCACAGGCGCGGGAGCCGTGGATTGGGAAGATATGGCTATCGGACCGGGACCCGGGCGGGGCCTGTCTTACCTGTACATCGGCGACATCGGCGACAATTTAAAAAAGCGCGATCAG
>DASUFM010000582.1:0-15689 GCA_036274535.1 Blastocatellia bacterium | reverse complement strand
CCGCCATTTTTTTATCTTCACTCAGGTTTTCGTAGTCTTAATTCACCTTCCATTTCATACTTCTTCTGATTTCTGCTTATGGCTTTTCATCGAATTGAAACAGATCGTCTGATGATGCGTCCGTTCGCGAAAGACGATGTCGATGATCTGCATCGCCTGTGGATTGATCCTGGCGTGAGGAGGTTTCTGTGGGATGACCAGATCATTCCGCGTAATCCAGAAACTGGGAATGAAGTTCGCCCGAAAGACTGTTATCAACGGAGTGGAAGCCCTCTACTACATGTTGAGTCGCAATGACTACAAAATTCATTTAGACCTTGACAGTAAATTGGACGTTGAGTAGTATGCGCGCCGTGTTTGTCACCGCGCCGATTCTGGCGCAGCCCAATGCACAATCAGGACGATTACGACAATACGATAACGACAGTATCGTTGTGTACACCCCAAGATTTATCAGAGTAAATGCCGCGCACGAAACCGCAGTTGGCGCCATCGCGGTTTCGCGCGCGGCTTTTTTACTCTGAGCGGTTGCCCCGCGGATTCAGGCGTCGGCTTTTCCAGGAAGTCTGGCTGAAGTTTAGCAGAGGACTTCAAATTCTGATTACTGAGCGAGCGGGACGTGATGTTAACCCCTGACAAGGCTCGGCGCCGGCGCGAACGCCGGGGGCGAGATTAGTCGTTCAATGATCCCCAGGAGGTAGTTTCACCATGGCAGAGAAGAAATTAGGCAAAGTCAAATGGTTCAACAGCGCCAAAGGCTATGGCTTTATCGAGCAGCCTGAAGGCGGTGGAGACGTATTCGTCCACTACTCCTCAATCCAGATGGATGGGTTCAAGACTCTGGATGAAGGACAGTTGGTGGAATACGAACTGGTGCAGGGGCCAAAGGGCAAACAAGCCGAAAAAGTGATCATGGTTCGATAACACGACCCTCTCAGCAACGCCGATGCCTTGCTCGCGAAAACGGGCAAGGCATTTTTTATGGCGTCATGAATAGGCCAAATAGGATAAATAGGACATGGGACTTATATGTCCTGTTTGTCCTATTCGTATTTCACAAAACGATCATTCGACAGGAACCGGCCTCCGTTCGTCTTCGCCTTTGGCCAACTGCTGCTGGCGGGCGGCGGCCGCGCCCAGCAGCCCGCCCATGCCCATCGATTCGACCGCGGTGCTCGGCACGATCATCATCGCGCCTTTCTCTTTCAGTCCCTCATAGAGCATGTTCATCGCGCGCAGATGGAGCGCCGTCGGGTTTTCGTGATAGGCCTCCGCGGCCTGCTCAAAGAGTTTCGCGATCTCGACCTCGGCCTGGCCGAGGATGATGCGGGCCTGTTTTTCGCGCGAGGCCTGGGCTTCGCGCGACATCGCGTCCTGCAGGGCGTCCGGGATCACCACGTCGCGCATCTCGACCGATTGAACCGTCACGCCCCAGGGCGTGGTTCGCTCGTCTATCAACCTTTGCAACTCGTCTTCGATCTTTTCGCGGCCGCGCAACAGGTCGGTCAACGCGGTTCTGCCGATGATGTCGCGCAGCGCCGTCTGCGCGGCCCAACTCACCGCCTGACTGTAATCCTGCACTTCCAGCGCGGCCTTCTCGGGGTCGTAGACCATCCAGAAGAGCACCGCGTCGACGTTCACGGGCACGGTGTCGGCGGTCAGGGTCTGTTCGGCGGCGAAGTTGGTCGTGATGATTCGCTGATCTACGTAGGTCGAAACCGTATCAACCATCGGCATGACGAAGAACAGGCCGGGGCCGCGCAAACCCGTGTAACGCCCCAATCGCAGCACCACAGCTTTTTCCCATTGCTTCGCCACGCGCGGAGACATCGCCGCGATCACTCCCACAAAAGCCCCGAGTATTACGCCGACCGGGTTGGCCGTCAGCGCGCTGGCCAATATTCCAAGCCCTAACGGTCCGGCCAGCATCAACGCAGAAATGACGTTCGGCCTCGGAGGGGTGGGCGCCGGAACCTCCCTCCTTTTCTCTCTGACGATAGACATTGTTGGCATATTTATCACTCCCGCGCGAGAATACTCCACTCATAGCCGCTAGGCTTGAGTGGAGTATTCTCGCGCAAATTTTCGATTCCAATTTCTCTGATGGTGGTAAGATCGCAGCAACATACGTTAGTACGAATGGACTTGCTCGACCGGTAGAATGAACCGTCGAGGCCATCCATTACGGCTCTTTGAAACTCTAGCTAGAGCGTTGTGGAAGGAAGTCTTCCACGTAAAAGTTAGAACGCTGAAGTAGAGAAACAAGCCGGTGGTCTTAACCTGCCACCAACAGGGCCGGGCAGGCCCTTAGGGGAGCAGGCGAGGATTCGCTTGCGATGAACCTGGAACCTACCGGGCGGCAGACCTGGAATCTCCATCTATAACGCGCAAGCGTCTAGATGGAGTGGATGTCAATCTCCTTTTCTGCGCCTGTCCGTGAGGTGTTCTATAACCTCGTCGGATGAGAATCCGAGGCTGTGGGCCTCGGTCAGAATCCGATCCGCGAACGCGCGCAATTCCCGTTCGCGGCTCTGTTTGCTCCCGCGAGTCATAATCCCGTCCTGGCGATCGCGCACGAATGTCCCGACGCCGCGCCGCGTTTCCAAAATTCCCCCGCGCTCGAGCTCCGCGTACACCTTCGCCACGGTGTTGGCGTTGATCTTCAAATCGATGGCCAACTGTCGCACGGTCGGAAGTTGTTCGCCGATTCGCAAACGCTCGGTGGCGATCGCGAATCGAATCGCGCGCTCGAGCTGCGCGTAGATCGGCGTCGGATCTTCAGCATCGATGTGGAACCTGTCTTCCATTACTCAAATTCCATCCATCTTTATTTGTCATATTGTACTACGACAATGGTACAAGTCGTGTTCCGGAATTTTTAGCCACAGAGGCGCCGCAGACAGAGAGACAGAGAGACGGAGGGACGGAGAGATAAGGAGATGGGAGCGCATTATCTCTTTATCTCTCCATCTCTCTGTCTCTCTGTCTCTCTGTCCTTCTGTCTGCGGTGATTATGAACCGCTGTAATGAATTTGGCTGACGCCCAAGATGATGTTATGATCCAGTCCGAACCTACCACATAGAGTATTTTTGACGATGTTGACGGTGATGTCGATTGCAGGTTTCGATCCATCGGGCGGCGCGGGCGCGCTGGCGGATATAAAGACGTTCGCGGCGATGGGGTGTTTCGGGACGGCGGCCGTCACCTCGCTGACGTTTCAAAACACCGTGGCCGTTTGCGGCGCCTCGCATCAGACGCCTGAGGTGTTGCGCGCGCAGATCGAACCGCTAATCGAAGACTTCGAAATCGCGGCGGTCAAGATCGGGATGACGCCCACGCAAGAGTTGATAGAGGTCATCGCCGAGATCATCGAAAAAAAACGCCTGCCGAATGTCGTTGTTGATACTGTTATTCGTTCCACGAGCGGGTACGATCTGATCGATGACGCGGCGGTCGGGGCTCTGATCGAGCGGCTGCTGCCTCTGGCTGACATGATCACGCCAAACATGGCCGAAGCCGAGAGACTGACCGGCTTTGAGGTGAAGGACCTGGACGGAATGAAAAGGGCGGCCGGTCGGATTTACGAGATGAGCGCCTCGGCGAAAACGCGTGGAAACGCGCGCCGCGCGACGCTGGTCAAAGGGGGGCACCTGGAAGACGGCGCCACTGACATCCTTTTCGACGGATGCGAATTCCATATTTTTCAATCGCCTAAAATCGCGACACGCGACACGCATGGCACCGGATGCGCTCTCTCGTCAGCGATTGCCGCGCTGCTGGCGCGGGGCTGCGACATTCCGGAAGCCGTCGTTCGGGCCAAGCGATATTTATCTGAAATGTTGAGCGCCGTCCCGGACATCGGTCATGGAGCGAGACCGCTTAATCACTTCTCCAAATACAATATGACATATGACATATGAGATATTGCGTATGACATATGGAAAACGGTCGCCACACAATATTTTTTGCCTGCGTAAATAGGCAAACATTTCTTCGTTATGCGTCTCTGTATCCATGAACGCATCGATTCGAATAAATAACCGCTCTCATTCTCAATTATTTATGAGCAGCACTCAGGAAAAAGGCATCATCCCGTTGACCGAATCGGAGATGTTCGTGCGGCAGTCGGACGAAAACGTCGAACTGTTCGACCCGCAGCGAATAACCGACGCGCTGGCGCGCGAAACCAATCTGGCTTCCGAAACCGCCCACAAGATAGCGCTTGAAGTCAAAGAACAGATCAGGGTTTCCGGCATACGCGCCCTGACCGCGCCTCTGATTCGTGGGCTGGTTGACGCGAAACTGCTTGAGCGCGGGTTGATGAACGAGTACAGGCTGCATTCCCGCCTGGGGGTTCCGCTCTATGACGTTGACCGGGTCATCCAATCGGTTTCCGGCGAGACGGCCATGTCGCACGGCCCCGAAGGCAGCAGCCTGACGCTGGCTGAAGCCATCAAGCGCGAGTACGCGATCCGCAACATTTTCTCCGAGGCCGTGTCGAGCGCTCATCTGGTGGGCGATCTGCACATCGAAAACCTGGGTGAGGTCGACCGGCCGACCACGATGATCGGCTCAGTGGATTTCATAAAACGCCACGGAGTCCAACTGCCTGGCGGCTTCGCCGGGTCGCGTCCCGCCAAGCGCGCCGAAGTTCTGATACTACACCTGGTGACTTACACGGCGGCGCTGCAGGGCTATTTCAGCGAGACGCTCGCATGGGATTCGGTCAACTTTGCGCTCGCGCCCATGCTGGTCGGTTTGAATCAGCGAGAGATCAAACAGATCGCGCAGGGACTCCTGTTCGAACTCTCGTCTCCGGCGATCGCGCGTGGAGGCCAGCCGGTGCGGTGCGACCTGCACCTGGATTGCGAAGCGCCGGCCTATTTGCGCGGCCTGCAGATCGTGGGGGCGGGCGGCGAAAAGTTCAGCTCGACTTACGGAGACATGGAAGAGACGGCGCGCGACTTCCTCAAAGCGTTGTTCGAAGTTTATCTCGAAGGCGACGGGCAGGGATTGCCCTTCACGGGCCCGCGTCCGATATTGCATTTGACCGAGAGTTTTATCGAGAATCCTTTCAATCGCGCCGCGCTGGACCTGGTCATTCGCGCGGCGTCCGAGCGCGGCGGCGTCATGCTGGCCTTCGACCGGCCGAGCGAGAATCCGGCGTCGGAGTCTTTTACCTCGCGCTACGGAGTGGGCGCGGACAAACTGCAACGCGCATGCGAGAGCTGGCAATGGCGCGCCGCCACGCTTTCTTCCGTGGCGATCAATCTGCCGAGGGTCGGTTATAAGGCCGCCGGCGACCCTCATGGCGTGGCCAGAATCTTTGATCTGCTCACTGAATTGCTGGAACTGGCCGCCCAGGCTTCGCTCGAAAAACGGATATTTCTGGAAAAGCTCCTGGCCCGTGGCGAATCCGGCGCGCTGGCGATGTTGGCGATGCGTCCGGGCGGGGAAATATTCCTGCCGCTAAGTTGGACCGCGCACGCCATCTGTCCGGTCGGGCTGGCCGAACTGGCCCAGATCGCGACAGGAGGCGCTCTGGAGGCGTCTCAGGTCGCGCAGGATTTCGCGGCCAGCGTCATCTCGCACCTCAACGCCGAAGCGGAACGTCTCTCGGTCAAACACAAAGTCAGATTCATGCTGGCCGAATCGCGCGACGCCACGGCGCCGCATCGACTGGCGCGAATGGACCTGAAATTCGCCGGCGCCACCGGCGGGCCAATCAATCCCGGCGGCGAAAGCGCCGCTGAAATCTTCTACACCAATTCCGTCAAACTGCCCGCCAAAAGCGGCGCAGGCGCTTTCGACCGCATATGCATTGAGAGCGAATTGCAGGGGGGAATGATCCGAAACGCCGTCACCGACATCTGGTTTGGCGCCGCGCTGCCGCCGACCGAAAAAGTCGAGATGCTGATCTCCCAGGCGTTTCATAAAACCCAGGCGGCCGCCGTCGCTTTCTCACCCGACTTCACCGTCTGTGACGTTTGCCACATAGTACTGCGCGGCCTTCTCAGTAACTGCCCTCAATGCGGGTCGATGCGCGTTGACGGCCTCGCCCAGGGCTCCAACCGCTACAGCCGCACCTCCACCTGGCCGCGATGGAAACTGGCCGAACTGGATCAGCGCAGGCGCGAAGAAATTTAATCCGTCTCATTCGCCCGATTCATCCCGCAATCAGCCGCGCGACGCTCGGGGCCGCTTTCCGCAAACCTGCCTATATGTTACCTTTGCCGTTTAAGGACGCTGCGAGAGCGGCGCTCTTTAGACTCCGACAGGGCCGCAAAGACAAAATGAATGATTCCAGATGAAAGGAGCAATCCAATGAACGATGTTCATGCTCAAAATCAAACTCTCGATAAGACTCCTCATCACTTTCATGTCGAAGATGTGTTTGACGTAGAAGATGCGCCCACACTGGAAAACGGTGATCACCTGACGCGCGCTGAGTTCGAGCGTCGTTATGAGGCGATGCCCGATCTGAAAAAAGCGGAACTGATCAAAGGAGTCGTTTATATGCCATCGCCCGTACGCCACAAAAGACACAGTGAACCGAATACTGACATAGTTACCTGGCTGGGAGTTTATCGCGCCGCAACACCAGGGGTTGGCGCAGGAGTCAACGGCTCGGTTCGGTTGGACGATGAGAATGTCCCACAACCCGACGCAATGCTCCGGTTGCCGATGAAACTCGGCGGTCAATCTGATATTGATGAAGAGGATTACATCTCCGGAGCGCCGGAATTGATAGTAGAAATCGCCGCCAGCAGCGTGTCATATGACCTGTACGACAAAAAAGACGTCTATGGTCAATTCGGAGCGCGGGAATATATTGTCTGGCGCACGGTGGATCGCGCGATTGACTGGTTCAGGTTGGAGAACAATCAATACATCAAGATCGAGCCGGATAAGGAAGGAATCATTGAAAGCCTGGTTTTTCCGGGCCTGCGCCTGGCTACGACCGCAATGCTGGCCGGCGATATGGCGCGCGTCCTGGCGGAATTACAAAGAGGCCTGGAATCGAAAGAACACAAGGCCTTCGTCCAAAGGCTGGCGGATATCGCCGAGTCTAAAAGCTGAAACGCGGTACGGTACGGGGAGCGGCCCGCTCCCCGTACCGTACCCCACCTGAAGTGGAATAATGCCCAAACGAACCGACATCAACAAAATCCTCATCATCGGCTCGGGCCCGATAGTCATCGGGCAGGCCTGTGAATTCGATTATTCAGGCACGCAGGCCGTCAAGGCGTTAAAGCAGGAAGGCTTCGAGGTCGTGCTGGTCAATTCCAATCCGGCGACGATCATGACCGACCCTGAGCTGGCCGACCGGACATACGTCGAACCGCTCACGGTCGAGGCCGTCTCCGCCATCATTGAGCGCGAGCGTCCTGACGCGCTGCTGCCGACGGTCGGCGGCCAGACCGCGTTGAACCTGACGGTCAAACTGGCCGAGAGCGGCGTGTTGGACAGATTCGGCGTCGAGTTGATCGGCGCGAAACTGAAGGCCATCAAGGTCGCGGAAGACCGCCTGCTCTTCAAACAGGCGATGGATGAGATAGGGCTGCAGATGCCGAAGGCGCGCTTCTGTCATACGCAGGCTGAGGCGACGGCCGCCGCCGAAGAAATCAATTTCCCGATCATCATTCGGCCGTCGTTCACGCTCGGCGGCACGGGCGGCGGCATCGCGTACAATGACGAAGAGTTCGAAGACACCGCGGAGCGCGGCCTTTCGGCCAGCCCGATCAGCGAGATACTGGTCGAAGAGTCGATCATCGGATGGAAAGAGTACGAACTGGAGGTGATGCGCGACCTGGCCGACAACGTCGTGATCATCTGCTCGATAGAGAATTTCGACGCGATGGGCGTGCACACCGGCGATTCGATCACCGTCGCTCCGGCGCAGACCCTGACCGACCGCGAATACCAGTTGATGCGCGACGCCGCGATCAGGATCATCCGCAAAGTCGGCGTCGAGACCGGCGGGTCGAACATTCAATTCGCGATCAACACCCGCAACGGCGAGATGCGCGTGATCGAGATGAACCCGCGCGTCTCCAGGTCGTCCGCGCTGGCCTCGAAAGCCACCGGCTTCCCGATCGCCAAGATCGCGGCGAAACTGGCCGTCGGCTACACGCTGGACGAGATCAGGAACGATATCACCAAGAAGACGCCCGCCTCGTTCGAGCCGACGATAGATTACGTAGTGGTCAAGATTCCGAAATGGGCGTTCGAGAAATTCCCGGGCGCGGAAGATTCGCTCGGCACGCAGATGAAATCGGTCGGCGAAGCGATGGCTATCGGGCGCACGTTCAAAGAGGCGTTCCTGAAAGGCATGCGGTCTCTGGAACGCCGCGGTTCGCCTTCAGTCGGTTATGTCAACGACGAAACATTGCGCCGCAAACTGATCATCCCGAACGCCGAGCGCATACATTACCTGCATACCGCCTTCGAGCGCGGCTGGACCGTCGACGAAGTCTACGAACTGACGAGCATCGACCCGTGGTTCCTGAGCCAGTTGCGGCAGATCGTAGACGCGCAGGAGGAATTGAAGCAGGAGGCGCTCGCTTCGCTTTCTACAGCCCGATTGCGGGCGGCGAAGCGCATGGGCTTCCCCGACGCCCGGATCGCCGATCTGATCAAATGCGAAGAGGACGAGGTCCGCGCCCGCCGCAAGGCTGAAGGCTTGATCCCGGTATACAAACGGGTTGACACCTGCGGCGCCGAGTTCGAGTCGTTCACGCCATACCTCTATTCGACTTACGAAAGCGAATGCGAAGCCCAGCCTTCCGACCGCAAAAAGATCATGATCCTCGGTTCCGGCCCGAATCGCATCGGGCAGGGCATAGAATTCGATTACTGCTGCTGCCACGCCTCCTTCGCGCTCAAGGAAGACGGTTATGAAACGATCATGGTCAACTGCAATCCGGAGACCGTCTCAACCGATTACGACACTTCCGACCGCCTCTATTTCGAGCCGCTGACGTTTGAGGACGTGATGAACATCGTCGAACTGGAGAGGCCGGACGGCGTGATCGTGCAATTCGGTGGCCAGACGCCTCTGAATCTCGCGATGCGATTGCACAAGGCCGGCGTCCCGATCATCGGCACCAGCCCGGAATTTATAGATCTGGCCGAGGACCGCAAGCGCTTCGGCAAACTGCTGGCCGATTTGAACATCCCGCAGCCGATCAACGGAACGGCCGTCTCCGTGGATGAGGCGAAACGGGTCGCGGCCTCTATCGGTTATCCGGTGCTCGTTCGCCCGAGCTACGTGCTGGGCGGCCGCGCGATGATGATCGTTTACGACGAGCAGAGCCTGGAAGGCTATATGAAAAACGCCGTCGAAGCCTCGCCCGAAAAGCCGGTGCTGATCGACCGCTTCCTGGAAGACGCCTTCGAGGTGGACGTGGACGCGCTGTCCGACGGGGAGAGTTGCGTGATCGCGGGAATTCAGGAGCACATCGAAGAGGCCGGCATCCATTCCGGCGATTCGTCCTGCGTACTGCCGCCGTATATGGTCAAGCCCGAACACCTGGATACGATGCGGCGCTACACGCGGCGCCTCGCCGAGGCTCTGGAAGTGCGCGGGCTGATGAACATACAGTTCGCCATCAAGGACGACATCGTTTACGTCCTCGAAGTCAACCCGCGCGCCTCGCGCACCGTGCCGTTCGTGTCGAAGGCCACCGGAACGCCGCTCGCCAAGATAGCGGCGCGCGTGATGACGGGGCGGATGCTCTCTGAATTCAACCTGCCTGACGAGCTGACTGTCACCAACTTCTTCATCAAGGAACCCGTGTTCCCCTTCGTCAAATTCCCGGGAGTAGACCCGGTGCTGGGGCCGGAGATGCGCTCGACCGGCGAGGTGATGGGAATGGCCGAGAGCTTCGGCATGGCCTTCGCCAAGGCGCAGATGGGCGCCAACGCAAGCCTGCCGTTAGAAGGAACCGCCTTCATCAGCGTCAACGACAATGACAAGAAGAACGCCGTACGCGTGGCCAGGCGGCTGCGCGACCTCGGATTCAGAATCATTGCGACGCGTGGCACGGCCGGCTTCCTGAACGAAGCGGGGGTGCCCGCCGAGCGAGTCTTCAAAGTCAATGAGGGCCGCCCGAACGTGGTCGACCTGATCAAGAGCGACGAAATAGACCTGATAGTCAACACGCCGCTCGGACGCTCCTCGTTTTACGACGAACGCGCCATTCGCCGCGCCGCAATGCAATACAACGTCGTCACCTTCACCACGCTGACCGGCGCCAACGCCGCCGCCAGCGCCATCGCGGCCATGCTGCAGGAAGGCAAGCTGAACGTACTCAGCTTGCAGGAACACCACTCCTGATTGTGAATTGCAATGCTTGGCCACAGAGCCACGGAGTCACAGAGACAGAGGGAAAGAGGGAGGGAGGGACTGAGAAATAACCAGGCCCTACATCCCTATATCACTCCTTCGCTCCGTCTCTCTTTCTTTCCTTCTCTGTGTCTGCGGTGTCTCTGTGGCTAAAATTTGAAAATATGGGAATCAACGATCCTGAGGTTATCAAACGAATCCTTGACGAGTGCAAAACCATCGCGGTTGTCGGTTTGTCTTCCAACCCGATTCGCCCGAGCTACGGCGTCTCGCGATATATGCAGCAGCGCGGCTACCGCATTATTCCGGTCAACCCGAACGAAACCGAAGTTCTTGGCGAACAGGCTTACGCGAGCCTGGCCGCCATACCGGAAAAGATCGATTTGGTGGACATTTTTCGCCGCTCTGAAGAGGCCGGCGAGCACGTAGATGAAGCCATACGCCTGGGAGCGCGCGCCGTGTGGATGCAGGAAGGCGTGATTGACGAAGTAGCGGCCCGGCGCGCTTTAGACGCCGGATTGATGGTCGTCATGGATCGCTGCATTCTGAAAGAGCACATGCGTCGATCGTAAATGAACAAAGCCGGCGAAGACTGGATTGGCCTGTTCGCCGGCTTTTGATTTTGTCGGATCGTGTAAAGCGGTTACTTGCTGATCGAGATGTAACTGAGCGGGTTGACCGCGCGGTCGTGCAGGCGGACTTCGTAATGGCAATGAGGCCCGGTCGATCGGCCCGTGCTGCCCACTGCTCCGATAGTCTTGCCGCGCGTCACGTATTGGCCCATGCGGACGTTGATCTGCGACATGTGACCGTAACGTGTCGTGATCCCATAGCCGTGGTCTATGACCACTACGTTACCGTAACCGCCAAATGCGCCGGCGAAGATAACTGTTCCGTCAGCGGTGGTCTCGATCGGGGTCCCGTAATTGGTTGCGATGTCCAGGCCGGCGTGGGGTTCATACCCTACTCCGTCAAACGGATTCCGCCTGGTTCCGAAACCATCGGTGATATATCCCCGCACAGGCCAACCGGTCGGGGTCGAGGCCAGTTTGATCTGGTTCCGATCGAAAACGTCTTTGATATACCGCATCTGGTTCTCCAGAGCGGCGGTCTTCTCTTCAATATCCTTCAGCTTGGTATCGCCGTCGGGACCTCCACGGCCGATGTCCTTGTTGAAATCGGGGTTTCGGCTGACGCCGAGAACTTCAGCTACCTTGCGCTGGTTCGTATCGAGCACGGCCAGCCGGCTCTGCAATTGATCGTATTCGCTTTTCGCTCTCTGATTCTCTTCTTTCAATTCGCGGTTGTGGCGCTTCAGGTTGTAGTTTTGAAGTTTGACGAACCCATATTGCGTGGCTTCATACATCAACCATATGAAGGTCAGCAACCCGATAATGGCGAACCCCATAACCGCATAGAGAGCTTTGTGGTAAACGTTGAACTTCCTGAGAGGAAAGTTGGACGTCGGGGCAAAAACAAACGTGTACGACCGTTTATCTTGTTTCATTGTGCGTAACTCCTGACTCTGCTGTTCCGAAATTTTTGAGAAACGAGCATGGGGAAGCCACACTGCGTCAGGGCATTAGATTATTCCAGTGGGCTGTAGAGTTGTCAGTTACTACTTATATGGATCGCCGTCAGGACGTTGATTGGGATGCAAAAACTGACGGCAAGCGCGTTCACGGTTGGGGAGGCTAGCACAATTATTATGACTATTTCAATATGCGTAATCGCCGGAGCCGGGCGCTGTAAAGCTAAGCATTGAAATACTTTGAGTTATACGTACATTAAAGGCTGAGAAATCTCTCGGCCAATCCGAAATTTCGAACGTCTAATTCAAAATTTCGGATTTCTCGTATTATGCTGGACTTACGGCGCTTTCATTCGTCACTTGTCATTCGTCATTTGTCACTGATCGCCGAAAAACGGCGTACGACAAATGACCGGTGACGAATGACAAGTGACAAATGACAGATCCAATGATCTGGCTGATCTGGGCAACTTTTCAATTCCAATTTCTCTGATTGTGGTAAGATTGCAGCAACATACTTTAATACGAATGGACTTGCTCGACCGGTAGAATGAACCGTCGAGGTCATCCATTGCTAGACTGAGCGGGCCTGATCATTGTTCGAACCAATCGCCCAGGTCAGTTGACGCCCAGGTCAGTTGAATTGATAGCTCCCACAACAGGCGCTGTTGATCAAATGGCGCGAAGATCGAAACGCGGAAAACAGAGGTACCGCCATGAACAAAAAAAACAGTACGAATCGGAGTTGGGAACTGAAACTGGCGGTCGCCGTCGCTTTGACGCTCGCGGCCGCGATCATCGCTGACAGCTTCATCGTAACCGACCGAACGTTCGCGCAGGCCGGGCGCAAATCTTCCGATAAATCGAAGAAGAACCCCAACGCCAGCGGCGATCCCGATGATCCGCAGAAACAGCAGACGCAGGTTGAAAAATCCATTCCTCCGTCTTCGATCACCATCGGCACCGACGTGGTCAACGTCGAAGCGGTCGTCTACAACAAAAAAACTGGTGGAATCATTCAAGGGCTGAAGAAAGAACATTTCGAGATTTATGAGGACGGCATAAAGCAGGATGTCGAAAACTTCTCCACGCCCGAAGCGCCGGTGACAATGGTGCTGCTGCTGGAATACAGCAAACTGGTCGATGTTCTCGGCTCCGGCACGGGCGGTTATTTCGAACCCGGTCGCGTTGAAGTCCTGCGCCCGGCCTATGAATTCGTCAATCGTTTCGTCCAGCCTAAGGATTTCATCTCGATCGTCGCTTACGACATCCGTCCCACTCCGCTGGTCGATTTCACCGATGACAGGAACAAATTGATGCAGGCCATCGGCCTGCTCATCCGCAACAATCCGGCGTTCACCGAGAGCAATATGTTCGACGCCCTGAAATTCGTCCTGCGCGGCGGCAAGGGAGACTCGGTGGTTCTGGAAGACGGCAAGGACGCCGACGACAAAGGCCAGACGGATTACGCCGGGCTTTACGAAGTCAATTCGCGCACGGCGATCCTGCTCATCGCCACAGGACTGGACACCTTCAGCAAGATAAACTTCGACGAGGCGCGCAAGATCGTCGAAAATTCCGGGGTCCCGATCTATGTGCTCGGCACGGGTAACCTCTTCATGAAGAAATACGATCAGGGGCTGGACCCCGGGCGCGGGATCAACATCAGCGGCATCCCCTTCGACCGTATGACCTTCCTGCAGGCTCAAAACCAGCTGAAGACCTTCGCCGATTCGACCGGCGGCAAATATATCCCGATCACTTTCCCCGGCGAAATTCCGGCCGCGCTGCAGACCATCCAGGCGCTGGTGCGGAATGAATACAGCCTGGGTTACACGCCGACCAACACCAGGCGGGAGGGCAAGCGCCGCAAGATTCAGGTCAAGGTCAACCTCGGCGATCAGATCGATCCGAAACTGATCGTCATACAGCACCGCAAGACTTACACTGAACCTAAGGACAAAAAATAATTTCGGGTCGCTCATATCGTGACGCCGAACCACGAAATAATGAAAATAGACAGGATTTACATGATTTCTCAGGATTTGCATCGAGTTGAATCCTGAGAAATCATGTAAATCCTGTTTATTTTGCGAGGAGAGAAGAAGAATTTGAGGGCGAGGCTGGAAGCGATCAATCAGCGAATAGCGGCGGCGTGCGAGCGCGCCGGCCGCCGGTTTTCAGAAATCACGCTTGTCGCAGTCAGCAAGACGGTCCCGGCGCATCGCGTCCGCGAGGCCATTGAAGCGGGCGTGCGCGCGCTCGGCGAAAGCCGTGTTCAGGAGGCAGCCGGCAAGATTTCCGAACTCCAGCCGCTCAGCGCCGAGCTCAAGGTTCAGTGGCATCTGATCGGGCGCCTGCAATCGAACAAGGCGCGGCGAGCAGTCGAACTCTTCGACGCCATTCATTCCGTGGACGACCTCAAGCTCGCCGAACGGCTGGATCGCATCGCGGGCGAATCCGGCAAGCGCCTGCCGATCTTCATCGAGGTCAACATCGGCGGCGAGGAATCGAAAACAGGCGTCGCGCCCGGAGCGGTCCTTCCACTTTGCGAACAGATCAGCAAACTCCTAAACCTGGAACTCAAAGGATTAATGGCGGTGCCGCCGTTCTCCGATAATCCGGAAAGCGCGCGGCCTTTTTTCAGGCGCCTGCGCCAATTGCGCGACGAAGCGAGGCGAACCGGCGCCGGCGGAGGTCAGTTCAACGACCTTTCGATGGGGATGAGCGACGATTTCGAAGTGGCGATCGAGGAAGGCGCGACCTGCGTTCGCATTGGCTCAGCGCTTTTCGGCGCGCGCCAATGAGCGGACAGGCAAAGATTAAGGTGAGATATGGGATATTCACTCGGCGATATATTGATTACTCTGGCGAAAAAGATCAGCGAATGGGCGAGTTATTTAATTTACATCACGGTAGGAGCCGCCATAATTCTTCTTCTTTTGCGGTGGGTGGCCGACGCCATGAATATCAATCCTTTCGGCCGTCTGATTTATTACCTCAGGAAACCGACCAACGAACTGATCTATTACATCCGTAGCTCTCAATTTTACGTCCCGCTCAAACAGGCGTTGAAATTCGATCCGACATACCTCATGTCGTTGATCGCCCTGGCGATCATTTTGTATGTCGCCCTGACTATAATCGGATATCTTACCACCGTCCTCATAGTGCTGGGGCGGAGCTTGAATTTGCTGGCCGCCGGCTACATAGCCCGCGGCGTATATATGTTGATTGGCGTGTCGTTGCTCGCGGTGATCTTCTTCCTGATGACATTGATGACCGTCGTATTCATCAATTGGATTTCTGGCAGGTTCAACCGAGCCGCCTACTGGTCGATGGAGCGCATTCGCCCGCTGCTGAGAGTCTTCGAGTTCGGAGGCGCGCTCGCCGGCTTCTCGTTTGTGATTCTATGGATCGTGCTGTCGCTGGCGGCGAACGCCGTGAGCGTGGTCTTTTTCTGATCTTGATCAAACTGGCGGCAAAAGACGGGGGAGTGACTTTCGCCGTGCGCGTTCAGCCGCGCGCGTCGAAAAGCGGCGTCGCGGGCGAACTCGACGGCGTTTTAAAGGTCAGGCTCGCCGCGCCACCCGTAGACGGCGAGGCCAACGAAGAGTTGATCCGGCTGTTGTCCAAAGTCTTTGACGCGCCTCGACAGCGGATCGCGATCCTCGCCGGCCAGACCTCAAAAAATAAGGTCGTCAGCATAGGTGGGATTTCTGTCGATGAGGCTTCAAGAATTCTGGCGAAAGCGCTGAGCCCCTGAGTACAGCGTTATCTGAGTTTTTGTCATATGTTGTGAGAGAGTG
>DASUFM010000581.1:0-10258 GCA_036274535.1 Blastocatellia bacterium | reverse complement strand
GGATAGGGTTTGCGGCCTTCGTTGGCGGAGTGATTATCGAAGCGGCATATCAACTGTGTTTGTCTTTAAAATTCTTCAGAGCTAAAGAGTAGATCGCATTTATGTTTTTACTGAAACTTCTGCAGGAGCACGGACAACAGGCGGCTGAACATGAAGCGTCAGCCTCTCAGGCCCATCACGTGCCGATCATCGTCGAAAAGTTGAATCACTGGATCGGCGAGCCGGTCTTCAATCTTCAAAAAGTGATCATGCCGCCGATCTATAAGTACCTGAAAATCTTCGGCCCTGAGTGGCCGGGCGAAAAGAAGACTTTCGACGAGTACATACAGGCCGGCTATTTCCCCATTCCGACGCATGTCGTAATGTTCCTTTTCGTCGCGCTCGTCTCCGTCCTGGTCCTGTGGTTTCTGCGCAGGAAGCTTTCTGTCGAAAACCCGACCAACCGTCAGCAGGCTTTCGAAGTCGGAGTCGAAACAGTCCGCGGATTGCTCAGCGACCTGGTCGGCCCCAACGGGCTCAAGCATTTTCCGGTTGTCGCGACTTTCGGGCTTTTGATCCTGCTCTCCAACCTGACCGGGATGCTGCCGGACATGGTCGCGCCGACGGCCAACATCAATGTGACGCTGGCGTTAGCGGTCAGTTCGTTCCTTTACTACAACTACGTCGGCATTCGCGAAAACGGCTTGCTCGGATATATAAAACATTTTGGCGGCCCGGTGCCGAACATCGGCATCATGATCATCCTGTTTCCGATCGAGCTCGTCAGCAACCTGGCGCGCATCCTGAGCCTGAGTATGCGCCTGTTCGGCAACATTTTCGGTGAAGAGCAGGTCAGCGGCGTGATCTCGTCGATTATGCAATGGATCCTGCCAATACTGATTATGCCGCTCGGATTGCTGACGGCCGTGCTGCAGGCATTCATCTTCATCGTCCTCTCGATGGTTTATTTAGGCGAAGTTTCACATCATTCCGAAGAGGATCACGGCGGCGTCAAACATGACCATGGGCATGACCATGGGCACGCCCATGCGGTGGCGCCCGCTCATTGATATCACAGGTCTTTCTCTGGATGTCGAATCGGCTGGTCGAATTCGGCTTCATTATCTCTTGAGGCGATTAACGCAGTGTGGAGCTTGCAATCCCCCAGGATATGCAATGTAAACCTGGCGTCGCATTCATCCTGAAGCCGATGACGAAAAGCGACAGGCATCCTTTGAATCGCAGCGGCGCGTATCTGCGGGGAAATTTTCATATCTGTTTTATAAACTTTCCCGCCGTCGGGCCGCGAATCAACAAATCAACACAATCAATCTCAAAGGAGAAAACAATGAAGCGTAATTTGATTCGTCTCGGTTTAGGTCTGACAGCTCTTCTCTTTTCGGCCATGCCGGCGCTGGCGCAACCGGCCGCCGGGGCGGCTGAAAGCGGTTCCGGTCTGGGCAAGGGTCTCGGCCTTCTCGGCGCCATCCTCGGCATGGGAATCGCCGCGGGATTGTGCGGCCTCGGCCAGGGGCGCGTCGCGTCCGCGGCCTGCGAAGGCATGGCTCGCAACCCCGGCGCCGCCAACCGGGTTCAGTTGGCCTTGATCCTCGGTCTTGCGTTTATCGAAACACTGGTGATCTTCACGCTGGTCATAGTGTTCATTTACGCCCCGAGTTTCTAAGAACGAGAGGCGAGAAAACCAAAAAAGAAGAGGCGCTGTTTAGCGCCTCTTCTTTTTTGGGACGGCGAATCGAATCTCGATTCATTCATAACTCGTCACATTGCGCGATTTCTCGCGATGGCGTTCAAACGCGAGTTCGATCAGGCGGTCGATCAACTGGCTGTAACTGATCCCGCTCACCTCCCACAACTTCGGATACATACTGATTGAAGTGAAGCCGGGCAGTGTGTTGATCTCGTTGAGGATCAACCTGTTCGTTCCGCGCTCGAGGAAGAAATCGACTCTCGCCAGGCCCGCCCCGTCAATCGCCTGGAACGCGAGGATGGCGAGTCGCTGGACCTCGGCGGTCATTCCAGCGCCAAGGTCGGCCGGTATGACGAGGCGCGCGCCGTTGTCATCTATGTATTTGGCCTTGTAATCATAAAATTCCGCGGTTTGCGGGACGATCTCTCCGGGCAGACTCGCTATGGGCTCGTCATTGCCGAGCACGCTGACCTCTATCTCGCGGGCGTCAACGCCCTTTTCAACGACGATTTTCCGGTCGAATTTCGCGGCCATCGCAATGGCGTCATTCAAACTCTTCGCGTCGGTGGCTCTTGAAATTCCGACCGACGATCCGAGATTCGCGGGTTTGACGAAACTGGGGAATCCTATCTCATCAATCAACCGTCCTTCGATCTTTTGCGGATCGGCTTCCCACTGCGCGCGCAGGAAACTGGTGAAATCGACTATCGGCAGACCGGCTTCGCGGAACAACCGTTTCATCACCACTTTGTCCATCCCGGTGGCTGAAGCCAGCACACCGCAACCGACATATGGCACGTCGGCCATCTCCAGCAGTCCCTGGATCGTGCCGTCTTCGCCATAAGTGCCATGCAGGACCGGAAATATAACGTCAATCTGATCACGCTTTCCGTTCGCCGCCTCTTCGGTGAATCGCGCCAATCCGCGCTCCGTCGGATCGCCGAAAATGGCGACGCGCTGATCGGCCTTTTCCAGGACGACGCTGGGCAGCAGGTTAGTGGCTTCGCTGGAAGCGAGCCATTTGCCCTGACTGGTAATGGCGATCGGGACGATTTCGTATTTGCTCCGATCCAGGGCGTTGATGACTGATTCGGCGGACCGCAGCGAAACCTCGTGCTCGCCGGAACGCCCGCCGAAAATTACTCCGACTTTGAGTTTCTTGGACAATGATTGCTCCTTAAAACAAGAATAAGACAGATTGGACAGATAGGACAGATAGGAATAAATAAATCCTATCTGTCCTATCTGTCTTATCTGTCCTATTACATTATTTTTTTACCAAACGCTGACAATATCAGTTGCACGCCCAATTCAGCGGTCTTGTTCGAGATATCCAGGACCGGGTTGACCTCGGTCAGTTCGAACGAAAGCATCTTGCCCGAATCGGCGATTTTCTCCATCGCCAGGTGACTCTCACGGTAGGTCGGCCCGCCGGGGACCGGAGTTCCCACGCCGGGCGCGAAATCAGGATCGACGAAATCCATATCCATCGTGACGTGGAATCCGGCCGTGCGCCGCGAAGCGAGCCACATTGCTTCGTCCATCACAGCGCTCATTCCGCGTTCGTCGAGTTCGCGCATTGTAATTACGCGAACTCCGGAGTTCTTGAGGGCGATGGCCTCTTCGGGATCGACGCTGCGCGCGCCGATCAGCACACAATCTTCCGGATAAACTTTGGGAGCGAAGCCGGCGATATGAGTTAACTCCGGCGCGCCGTGTCCTAGAATGGCGGCGAAAGGCATTCCGTGGATGTTGCCGGAAGGTGAAGTTTCAGGCGTGTTCATGTCGCCGTGGGCGTCGAACCAGATCACGCCCACGCGATGTTCCGCTTTGTGATAATAGGCGGAGAGTCCGGACACGCTGCCGATCGCTATCGAATGGTCTCCGCCGAGGATGATCGGGACTGCGCCTTCCTCCAGAGAGGACTCGACCTGGGCGGCCAGGGTCTGGCAGGCGACGGCGATTTCGGACAGATATTTCAGCTTGCGATCGGTGATCTGCATCATTTCCGGGTTGCGCACGCCGATATTGCCCGCATCCGTCACTTTGTACCCCAACCCCGCCAATCGCTCGTTCAGGCCCGCCACTCGAATCGCGGACGGCCCCATATCCACTCCGCGACGATCAGCGCCCAGGTCCATCAACACGCCGATTATCGTCACTTTCCTATTGGGATACTGCGAGTTCATTTCACCGCTTTGATCAAAGTAAACACGCGATCATGTTCGCTCCGCTGTCTGAGAGCTCTAAGCACGATCTGCGTGAAGTTGCGTTCATGAAGCATCTCCATCACTTCATCCGCCGTATAAAAATGCGCGGCGGCCTCGCCCGGATCGCGCGCAATATAGCGATAGTAATGCTGGCGGAACTTGAGTTTCAATGGGCTTGCCCCGACCTTTGGCGCGAGTTCATCGGCGATCAGCAGCCTTCCGCCGGGCTTCAGCACGCGGTAAGCCGAGTCCAGAAACTGCTGCGCCTGTATGCGATGAAAAGCCATCACGGACGTTATCAGATCGAGGGTGGAATCCCCGAACGCCATTCGTTCAGCCATCATCTGGCGCCATTCGATGCGCATGGACACTTTCGCCGAATGCGCGGCCAGCCGCGCCTTTTCCAGTTTTTCGCGCGACATATCGCCGCCGGTGATTTTGCCCTTTTCCCCGATCTTTCCGACGAACTGGCGCGCTATGACTCCGGTTCCGGTCGGCACGTCGAGCACTTGCATGCCTGGAAAAGGATCGGCGGCATCGATAATCTGGGCTATGGTTTGTTTGTAATCCAAACCAGTGCGCCGGGAAAAATCGCGCGCAATCTTTTCTTCAAACTCGCTGAGCCACGTCGCAATCAGCGGTTGTTTCCGCGGCGCGGGCGTGACTTTCGGCGTCCAGACGCCATCTGGCTCTTCCGCATCCGGTTTTTTGGCCCCTTCACGTCGACTCATGGGGAGGGTATCCTCACTTTCGAGCTTTAGAAACTTGTGGAAGAACCCCCAACATATCTCATATGTCATATCTCATAATACATATTACATATTGCGTATGAGATATGAGATACAGTCATATATCAGGGCTTCAACCTGTAAAGCATTCGGGGGAATGGAATAGTTTCACGCACGTGCTCGAGCCCGCACAACCATGTCACACACCTTTCGATCCCCATGCCAAACCCAGCGTGCGGAACACTGCCGTATTTGCGCAAATCCAGATACCAGTCAAAGGCTTCTTCAGGCAAGCCGTGCTCCTTGATCCGGCTCAAAAGCAATTCTAATGATGAAGCCCTCTCTCCACCGCCGATGACCTCGCCATAACCTTCCGGCGCGAGAACATCGACGCACAGAGCCAGTTCAGGCCGTTCCGGATCGGGCTCCATATAAAACGCCTTAACCGCCGCCGGATAACGATGAACCATTACCGGCTTGTCGAACAAATTGGAAAGATAAGTTTCATCGGGCGAGCCCAGATCGCCTCCCCATTCGAAGCGGCTTTCCAGTTCGCCTTTGGCGTGCCCCTCCTGGAGCAGCTTTACCGCATCGTCATATTGCAGGCGCGGGAACGGCGGCGCGATCTTTTCGAGCTTCGATATGTCTCGTTCGAGACTTTTCAGTTCTTCTTTGCGATTCTCCAGAACGCGCCCGATGATGAAACTTATGAAGTTTTCGGCCAGAACCATTACGTCATCCAGTCTGGCGTAGGCGACTTCAGGCTCGACCATCCAGAATTCGGTCAGGTGACGCCGTGTCTTCGATTTTTCGGCTCGGAACGTCGGGCCGAAACAATAAACTTTCCCGAAAGCCGCCGCAGTGGCTTCGTTGTAAAGCTGTCCGGATTGCGTCAAATAGGCTTTATCATCGAAGTAGCCGACTTCGAACAGGGTCGTCGTGCCTTCACAGGCCGCCGGAGTGAAGATCGGCGTGTCGCAGAGAATGAATCCGTTGTTGTCGAAGAAATCGCGCACCGCCCTGATAATTTCGTGCCGGACGCGCAGGATCGCATGCTGTCGCCGCGACCGCAGCCACAGGTGGCGATGATCCATCAGAAATTCGACGCCATGCTCTTTCGGCGTGATCGGATACTCGCTCGCCAGTTGAAGTATCTGCAGATCCTTGATGTCGAGTTCGTAGACTCCGGGCTTTTTGGGATGTTCTCGCGGCGTCCCTTTGACAATGACCGAAGATTCCTGCGTGACTTTCTCCGAGTTCTCCCACGCTTCTTCGCTTACGTCTTTTTTCGACATGACGGCCTGAATGACGCCCGACCCGTCGCGGATCTCCAGAAAGCCCAGTTTGCCGCTCGAACGCTTGTTGTAAAGCCATCCTTTGATGGTGATCTCTTCGCCCAAATGTTCTGAAGGATGTTTTGAAATTTCAGAAATGTAAGTTTGCTTCATAAAAACACCAGATACTGAACAGGCACGCTGTCAGTCAGCCATACTCCATTCGCCGAAAGGTAAAAAAACAACCCGTCCCGATGCATCCGTCCGGCCTCGATTCTCAATACAACAGGCCTGCCGTGACGCAGTCCGACTTTCATCGCCACGTCCGCGTCCGCCGACAGATGAACATGATGGCGTTTACCTTTGACCAGCCCTTGTTGTTTGATTGAAGCTAAAAACCTTTCAGCCGTTCCGTGGTAAAGGATTTCAGGCGGGATATTGGGGGCGTATCCCAGATCGACCTCGATCGAATGACCTTGATTGGCTCTGATCCGAAGGCCGTCCTCGCTGAGAGAAAATCGCTTCTTATCATTGCTCGCAACGACATTTTGAAGCTCCTCGAGCGTGAATTCAACCCCGTGCCTGCGGGACGCCTCAATCAACTCTTCCACGGGAGTCCAGCCGGATTCGCTCAGCCTGAGGCCGATCTTCTCAGGTTGATGTCTCAGTATGAGACTGAGAAATTTGCTGATCCGAACCACGCGATTATTCATAGAAAAGTCGTTCGTAGCCCCTCCTTCAGGCGGAACAGTTTGAATCCACGAAATGGATCTTACCCCGAAGATTCCGCCTTCAGGCGGGACTACTAACCTTTCATCGTTTCAGCGGCGCCGCAACCGCGGGTAGTATCAGGAAGTCTCCAGCGCTTCCCGCAACGCGGGATACTCTTTCATTCCCCGCTTGGCCATCGCGCGCAACACAGTCGCAATCGAAGGCTCGATGTATTTTTCGTAAAACTCGCCGCGTCCGACCACGGCTGTCTGATAAGAGAACGTTCCGATGGCTTTCAGTTGCCTCTGGACGGTCATGAGGTGAAATTCGTACTCAAATTCCTCGGGTTCGACCGGCGGCAAGCCGAGTTTTGCGGCGGCGCGGAGGAAGAAATTACGCTGCTCTTCGACCCAGGATTCGTCGACGGGTTCCAGACGGCGTTCCACGAGCAACGGGACCAGATCGTAAGTCGCCGGTCCCATTCGCGCGTCCTGATGATCGATAATTCTCAGCGCGCCGGAGGCGTCGACCATCAGATTCATCCCGTGGTAATCACGATGAGTCAATAATCGGGGGCGCGCAGCCAGTTCGGCTGCGATCGCCTGCAGATCGAGCTTGATCGCATCGGCCTCTTCAGCTTCGAACTGCCTCTTACTCAGACTGACGAAGAAATGGTCAAAGAAATAATTCAGCTCCCACGACAGCTTGTCCTCATCGAAGGCAAGCCTGCTGGCGAGGGCGTTCATCTCGTAAGCGATTTGCGTCGTGGCCTGTATTTGAGCGATCAACTCAATCGCCCGGCGCATCATCTCCTCCGCGCCTTTGGAGTCGCCTAGCTCCAAAGCGTCGCTCAACCATTTCGCCAGGCTGGTGTCGCCCAGGTCTTCCTGCAGGATAATCCCGTCGGTATCCGCGACATCGATGATTTTTGGCCCCGGCAATCCGGCCCTCTCGAACAACCGCGAGGAGTCAACGAAAGAATTTTCGTGCGCGTTGAACGGCGTCGGGTAGAGACTGACAATGAAGGTTTTGTCAGAACCCGCGCTCGAAAAGACGCGATAATATTTGCGTGTCGAGGCGTCCGGGGTGAGCGCCTGAAATCTGACTTCTTCGAGCGGGATGGCGAAATAGTGCGCCGCGTAATTTATTACGCGTTTTTCGCTCAATCCTCCTGTCATTCCCGCCGTTTGGCCTGTTATTACGCCTGGTTGAATGTCCTGTGTCGTCATAGCCTGTTTCGGTTAATTGGAGCAGGGGTACGCCGAAAAGATTGGTTGATTTCGGAGGAGATTTCAGCGGATTGGGGGAAGCTCGATCAGCCGATGTTTCCATCGCCGGTATCGCGCGCCACTGTAATCGAGTCACGAATCGAAATATTTGCGAGCCGCCTTACCGCACATGGCAGACCCGAAATGGTACAGTGATGGTACCATCACCCGAATTTCACCACAAGGTTATCGCCGATTATCTCCGCCGGAAGAGCCTTTTCCGGACGCTCTTTTAATGAGACGCTGTCGGCGCGGACGATGGCGGCGCGGCTGAATTCGGCGCCTGGAGGGATTATTACGCCGTCGCCGACGACACATTCGCTCACTCGCGCGCCGCGTTCGACACGCGCGCGCTTCCACAACACCGACCGTTCGACCGTCGCGCCGCTCTCGATCTCGCATCCCTCATCCATAATCGTGTCCAGTCCCTCGCGGCGCAGAAATTCGAGGCTGATGGCCAGATACCTTTCAATCGTGCTCAGCTCACGCCACAGGCTGTCGCCGCCGGCGACGTGCGCGGCGATGATTTTGCCGTCCGCCATCGCCCTGGGATACACATCACGCACTGAATCAGAAAAGATTCCCCGCGGAATGTAATCGAATATCCCCGGCTCCAGGATATGCATGCCGGTGAACATCAGGGGAGTTTGTAGATTGCCCGGCGCGGGGAATCCGGCAAATTCCGCGATACGGCCGTCCTCGGTGATCCTGACTTCGCTGAAACGTTCGCGTTTGAGATTCGGGAGCAGGACGAGCGTGGCGAGAGCCTTTCGGTCGCGATGAGTCGCAAGAGCCGCGCCCAGATCTATGTCGGTGATGATCTTGCCGTTGACGACAATGAATGTCTCTTTTTCCAATTGATCGCGGACGCGATCCAACGCGCCGGACGTGCCGAGTATTTCAGGCTCTTCAATGGAGTAATCTATCCGAACTCCGTAATTCGACCCGTCGCCGATTTGCGCGCGCACCGAATCAGGTTCGTGATGCAGATTGACGATCAGATCACCGACGCCGTAGCGCTTCAGGTATTCGATCGTATAAGCGATCAGAGGGCGGTTGAGAAAAGGGATCGCCGGTTTAGTCCGCCCGACCGTCAACGGCCACAGGCGCGTCCCGAAACCGGCGGCCAGAATCATTGCTTTCATGAATCGCTTTTACCTCACTCAGGCGAAAGTCATATCCTCAAGCGGTATGCCTTGCCGCCGACAACTTTCCGCCTGAATCGCAAGATAACTCTCCAATACGTATTCATCGGGAGTCACGCCGAGCAATTCAACAGCCCGGGCGATAATCTCCTCAGCGCCTTCGAGTTCGACGAAGGCCCCGAGAGGCGTTTCATCGAACATGACGTGTAATTTCGAATCGTCAGGCAACGTCGCCAGATAAACAGTCCGATATTTCTGATACCGAAACCATTTGCGATAGCCGAGACGTTCGAAGACCGCCACGGCGCTTTCCGGATCTTCAATCGCGGTTTCAATCTCGATACGCTTCTTGAACTGTGACTCCGATTCCGGGCCGTCCGCTTTTTCCTTATATGTGATCGCGCCTTTGCCGGCCGCGGAACGCACGCGCAGGACCGCGGCGCGCTCACCCAAACGGCCGTCGTGGGAGTCAAGCAGCCAGTTGTCTTCAAAATGGCGTGCGATTTCAATCTCCAGGGAGATTCCGGCCCGCGCGAACCCGCCGAGTTCGCCGAACCGGAGTTTCACTTCAATTTCGTATGGAGATGGCGCGGGAATCATTTTTCCATTTGAGATTTGATATTTGAGATTTGAGATTGATATCAGGCGACCTGTCCGGCCTGGTATTCAGGGTTGAGTTCGAATGTGCCAGGGGCGACTTTGCGGAAGCGTTTGCTGCGGCTCAGACTGACGGCGAGCGTGATCAATTGGTGCTGGCCGCGAAACTCGAAACCGCCTTCGGCCATACGGCGATATATCTCGCTGACGTGCAGCGCCGAACTGGCCTCGCGCAGGATGACCGTCGCGGCTTGCGGGATGCGAAAATCGTTAAAACGGACGTTGCTCGCCTCTTCGTTTCGCTGAAGTTCGGCGACCTCAGCCTCGATTTCGACTTCGGACGGGCGGTATGTCGCGATCTCATAAGATACGGACCGATTGTCGAGGCGCCCGTCGACTCTGGAATCCTGATGATCGGACGGGAACAGGACTTTGCGTAAAGCGATCTCGGTCTGGTCGATAATCGCGTCTATCGTGGACAGTTGCGAGCGCAGCATCTCGGCTTCGGCCTCGATTTCGGCGAGTCTGGTTTTGGTTTTTCGCTTCGCCTCGCGGTATTCGCCTAGCGACCTCTGAAGCGAAGCCAGAGCTGTGTCATTCATAAGATTGCGGATTGCGGATTGCGGATTGCGGATTAA
>DASUFM010000580.1:0-3739 GCA_036274535.1 Blastocatellia bacterium | reverse complement strand
GACCGGCCGCAGGCTGGCGCTGTCGCGATGGCTGACAGGGCCGGATAATCCGTTGACGGCGCGAGTTATGGTGAACCGCCTGTGGCATCACCATTTCGGACGCGGCATCGTCGCCACGCCGAACGATTTCGGCCGCAACGGCCAACAACCCACTCATCCGGAACTGCTCGACTGGCTCGCGGTCGAGTTTTCACAATCGCAGGGCTGGAGCTTGAAGCGGATGACCGAGATGATGGTTTTGTCGAACGCTTATCAGCAATCGTCGGCAATCAATGATGTGAAAGCGAAGATCGATCCCGATAACAAATTGCTGTGGCGAATGAACCGCCAGCGGCTGGACGCTGAAGCGATACGCGACGCGGTCCTGGCCGTCAACGGCGGTCTGAACGAGCAATTGGGCGGGCCGTCGATCAAGGTCCCGCTGGAGCCGGAAGTGTATGACACGATCTTCACCGAATACGAACCGGACAATTTGTGGCCCGTTCACCCCGACCCGCGACAACATACGCGCCGCAGCCTTTACCTGATACGCAAGCGGAATGTGCGGCTGCCGCTGCTGGTGGCCTTCGACGCCCCCGACCTGATGGCGGTGTGCGGAGCCCGCCAGGTCAGTGTTCACGCGCTGCAGTCTCTGACGCTGATGAACAGCGAATTTATGCTGCGACAGAGCCGCGCGTTGGCCGAGCGTCTGCTCAAAGAGGCCGGCGGCGACGAACGCGCCATGATTTCGAGGCTCTATGATCTTACGCTCGCACGCAAGCCGCGCCCGGATGAATTGCGATTGACGCAAAACTTCCTGAAGGCGCAGTCTGCGGTCATTCGCGCCCGCATCGCGCGCGGAGAGGCCGTATCGAAGCTGCAGGATTTGCTGAAGGGCCCAAAGAATGTGGACGAAGCGACGGCGGCGGCGTGGGTTGATTTGTGTTTGGCCACGATGAATCTGAACGAGTTTGTCTATCTGAAATGAGTCGCCTTTATTGTAGAGTTCGCGTTCACCGCTGAGGCGCAGAGACCGCAGAGGAAACGCAGAGAGGAGAGGGAAAGGATACAAAGAGAGATGAGAGTGAATGATTTGACCAAGGCAATCATTGGCGCGGCAATTGAAGTTCATCGGATATTGGGGCCAGGGCTGCTGGAATCAGCGTACGAAGAGTGTTTGTGCCGGGAACTTGGTCTCAGAGGAATCAGGTTCAAACGGCAATATCCCGTGCCACTCGAATATAAGGGCTTGAAGATGGACAAATGCTATCAACTCGATTTGTTAGTGGAAAACTTTTGTGTCGTGGAAATCAAGTCTGTCGATGCCTTACATCCCATTCACGAAGCGCAAACACTGACCTACATGCGCCTTGGTGATTGGAGAGTTGGCCTGATTTTCAACTTCAGAGTTGAAGCGCTCAGGGAGGGCGGCATTCGCAGATTGGTCAATAACCTTAATGAGAATGCGGAGATTGAAACACCGTAGTCTTCTCCTCTCTCTGCGTTTCCTCCGCGATCTCTGCGCCTCTGCGGTGAAAGAAAGTTTTTGTGACCCTGAAAATTATGAAGAACCATCGCCCGCATTTCCCGATCGCAACCACCCGCCGCGATTTTCTGGCCCAGGCGGCCAACGGGTTCGGCTCGCTCGCGCTCTCGTATCTGCTCGCGCGCGACGCTAAAGCGCTGGAAGGCGGGAAAGATCGAAGACTCTTCAACCCGCTCGCGCCCAAACATCCGCATTTCGCGGCGAAGGCCAAAGCCGTGATTTTCCTTTATATGGTCGGCGCGCCCAGCCATATGGAGACCTTCGATCCGAAGCCCACACTCGACAAGCTTCACGGCCAGCAGCTGCCGCCGTCGTTCGGCGAGATCAAGAGCCAGTTCATCAAGGCCGGCACGCCGCTGATGGGCAGCGCATGGAAGTTCAGGAAGTACGGCCAATCAGGCATCGAAGTCTCCGATCTGTTTCCGCATCTGGCCACATGCGTTGACGACATGGCGTTCATCAGGTCGTGTTATACCGAAAGCTTCGTCCACGCGCCCGCGATGTATCAGATTATGTGCGGTCGTGTGCTGCCGTCGCATCCGTCGTTGGGCAGTTGGGTGACTTACGGACTCGGCAGCGAGAGCGAAAATCTTCCCGCCTATTGCGTGATGACGCAGCCCGAAGGATTGCCGGAAGGCGGCGCGCCGATGTGGGGCGCGAGTTTCCTGCCGGCTATTCATCAGGGCACAGTCCTGCGAAGCGGAGCGACGCCGATCCTTCACCTTGCCCCGCAGAAAGAAGTCAGTGGCGATCAACAGCGGCGGATGCTCGATTTCATGCGGCGAATGAACGAAATGTCCATGCGTGAAGATGATACGGAACTGGCCGCGCGCGTCTCTTCATACGAGCTTGCGTTTCGCATGCAGCAGCACGCCCCCGAAGCCGTGGACGTCAGCAAAGAGAGTAAAGAGACGAAGAAACTTTACGGACTCGATGATCCGCAAACGGCTGAATTCGGCGGGAGGTGCCTGCTCGCGCGGCGGCTGGTCGAGCGTGGCGTGCGATTCATTCTGCTCTTTTCGGGCGGGGGCCCGGTCAGCGTGCAATGGGACGCGCACGACAACGTAGTCGCAAATCACGAACAGATGTGCCGGTGGACTGACAAACCAATCGCCGGATTGTTGAAGGATTTGAAAGGACGCGGGATGCTGGATTCCACGCTGGTCGTTTGGGGAACAGAGTTCGGGCGCACTCCGGTTTCCGAGAACGGCAAGGGACGCGATCACAACCCGACCGCTTTCACGATGTGGATGGCCGGTGGCGGCGCCAAAGGAGGCCAGGTCATCGGCCAGACCGATGAGATCGGCTACAAGACCGTCGACGAACGTTACCATCCGCGCGATTTCCACGCGACGATCCTTCATCTGCTCGGACTTGATCAGATGAAGTTGACCTATTTACACAACGGTCGAAACGAACGATTGACCGATTTCGGCGGGCGCGTCATCCAACAGATCATAGGATGAATAGCCACAGAGCGCACAGAGGACACTGAGAATTCCTACATTCCCTCTGTGTCCTCTGTGCGCTCTGTGGCTAAGATGGATTTTCTTCCGTTCAGTGGACTCCGGCCAATAACATGGAACCGCTGCGGTCCGCCGCTATGGCGTAGCCGTTTTCTATCCCGCCGATGAATCCGTGGAAGTGAATGTCCGCGCCTGAAAGGATCAGCAACACGTCTCCCAGCCTCACGTCCGGGTTGTCAAGTTTGAATTTCACAACCGTAGCCACGCCGTTGTGTTGCTCGACGGTTTCAAAGGAGAACTCTTCGGCGTCGATGACCAGAGTTTGAGAGTTTGAGGCCAGATTCTGATTTTGATTTTGCGGCATTCTTGTTCCTTGGTTATTTGGACGAAAGCCAGGCGACGAGTTCGGCGTCGCTGAGCTTCGCAGGTTGCGATTTGAAGGTTTCGGCTTTCCCGAACGCTTTGTAAACAGCTTCGATCTTTTCGGTATTGAATTTGCCGGCGGTATTGTGAATGAGCAGCGGGGTGAGCGGCGCGATCGCGGCCGCAGTCGTGAAATCGCCGGCGCGGCGGATGCCGGGAACGGCCACGCTTTTTATAAAAGCCTCGTCACTGGCCGAATCGAATCCGGCGGCGTCGATCACCATCCTGTCAATCGCTGGGGCAAGGCCCCTGGCCAACAGCGCCCACAATCCGGCCTCTCCAAGACCGACAACGCCCAGTCGCGCGCCGGGATTCCGGCCTTTCA
>DASUFM010000579.1:0-6779 GCA_036274535.1 Blastocatellia bacterium | reverse complement strand
AGAAAAGCGGCGAGAACTCGCCGCACTCCACACGCTCCGCGATTTCGGCGACGAACATTGTGGTTGCGCTTAATTTTCAAACACCATCAAGGCCGGTCCAGGTTCACAGCGTCGCTGCTGCGACGAAGAAGCGTTTCTATTGGCGCACAAAAAATGTGGGTAAAGACAAGGCTTTATTCTGCCGCCCGCATCCGCGGGCTAAAATACATCACCTTTGATCGAGTTTGAGCCTGATCTTCAGTTCGTTGCGGTCGCGGACGATGACGAATTCGAATTCACCCGAGCTTTCCTGATTGAGCAGCCGATCGATGTCAGAGGTTGATTTGACCGTTTTGCCGTTAACCGTGACGATGCAATCGCCGGCTTTCAAACCAGCCTTCTCTCCTAATTCTCCGGCCTGCGCTTCGGTAATCAGGGCGCTCGACGGAGCGGCGTTGAAGAAGCCGGCCAATTGCGCCGTCAAGGGGGTCACGCTCACGCCGATTTTATGGCGATTGGCGTTGAAGTCATATCCGGAACGGCGCGACGGGTGGCACTCAGGAATCTTGCCGTCGCGAATCTGTCCTTCAATATAAGCGCGGCTTTCATCGGCCAGTTGGCGGAACATCTTCTCTTCGTCCAGCAGGCGGCGCGCCTCTTTTTCGTCGTTTTTTCGCCGCGCCTCTTCGGCCAGTTTATGGCTCTCCGCGGCTGACGCCAGATGAGCGTTGGCCTCATTGAAAAGCCGCTGACACGGGTCCGAGACGTTCAAACGACGACGGCCCAGAACCATCTCCAGTTTATGTTCGGCGCCGCCGCGGCTGATCTCCAATGAGACTGCGCTTCCCGGTCGCGAGTTGATGAGCAAATGATAGAAGTGATCGCGGTTTTGCACGCGTTCGGCGTTGAAGGCGAGGATAACATCGTTCTCCTGCAATCCGGCGTTGGCCGCCGGGCTGCCCTCTTCCACCCTTCCGACCACGGCGCCGCGAATCTCTTTCAAACCCAGGTCCCTCGCGCGCTCGACGTTCACGTCCCCAAGATAGACGCCAACATATCCCCTGTCGCTGAGTTGAACAGGCATGAATTCGGCGTTTTGCGTTGTCGGATCGGATTGGGAACCCTGTCGTGAGGCGCCGGGCGCTGATTGAGCAAATGCGCTGCCGCAAGCGACAGCGCATGCCAGGAGCGCCGGTAGTGAGAACGGGGCACAAAGAGAATCAAGACAGCGATTTAAGGAGTAAGACGACATTCAAATCCCCGAACATGCGTTAGTACGCCAGTGTCCATATAAAGTTCCGGAATATTTCGGTTTTACCTGACCTTAATAATGACGAGGGTGAGATCGTCTTCCTGCTCGGCGTCGGCGGTCCAATCTTCGACGGCTCGCAATATGCGTTTTTCGAGTTCGGCGGCCGGCAGTCCGGCGTTTTTCAGCAGGATCTCGATCAGGCGGTCTTCTCCGAACTCTTCTCCGAGGGGGCTTCGGGCTTCTATAACTCCGTCGGTGAAGGCGACGAGAGTGTCGCCGCTCCGCAGTTCCAACGCCTCTTCCTCGAAATCGATGTCGTGGAAGATGCCGAGCACGGTCCCGCCCGCATACAGCCTTCTCACGGCATTCCCGCCCTCTGTTTCATTACAAAGCAGCAACGGCGGATTATGGCCGGCGTTCGTGTATCGGAGGATCGAAGTCCGCTCGTCGAATTCCGCGTAGAAGAGGGTGATAAAGCTTGCGTCCATCATCGAGCCGGCGACCTGTTGGTTGACGCGCTCGACGACGCGCCGCGCCGGATTGGCGGCCGTTGCAAGAGAAGGGACGCCGTTCGTGTAAGCGTCGCTATAGGCCCTGGCCTGGCCGCGCAGATTGGCCTGCAGGTTGGCCATCATGAGAGCCGCCGAGACGCCCTTGCCGCAAACGTCGGCGATCACGATTCCGATTACATCCGGCGCGACCTCCAACAGATCGTAATAATCGCCGCTTACCGAGCGGGCGGGGATGCAGACGCCCTTCGCGATGTCCAGCCTTTCGGACTTCGGGATGGAGCGCGGGAAGAGTCGCGATTGGACGGCGGCGGCGATCTTCATTTCCTGGTCGAGCCGTTGTTTTTCGGCCGAGACTCGCAGTAATTCGCGGATGGAGCCCGTCATGCGATTGAACGACCTGGTCAACCCGGCGAGTTGATCGCTGCCGGTGATCGGGATCTCATGATCGAGGTCGCCGGCTTCGACCTTCATCGTTCCCTCGTAAAGATAATGAACGGCGCCCGTGATCGAACTCGTGAGGACGACGGCGTAGATGACGGCGGCCAGGGTGATGAGCAGAAAGAAGACGACCAGGATGCTCAGTCCGAGGACGACCGCGGAGCCGATGGCGCTGCCCGATTTGAACTGTTGAATGCGTTGATAGATGCGCGCCGGCTGAATGAAGGACAGATCGACTCTGAGCGCTTCGTTCTGCCTGATGTTTCCCGTTTGCCATTCGGCGATCGGTTTGAAGATCGGCCAGCCGCCGCCTTGAAACCCGCCGGTCGTTTCCGCGCTCTCCGCGTCGGGCTGCGGCCCGCGCGGAGTCAGGATGAGCGGGAAATTCGCCGTCGCCGGCCTCACAACCAGGTCAGTCGTATGACTGAGATGGGCGCACAGACTCTCACTGATCGGATAGCTGAGTTGGAATACGACCGCGGGCTGTCGATCCAACTTGATGACGCTCAGCGCGTGAATGCGGCGACGCGCCAGCATGTTTCCCTCAACCACCAGGCCATGAAATTCCCGTTCGGCGTCCAGACGAGACGAGAGCCATTGAGGGAGAGGAAAAGTCAGCGCCGGAGTGAAATTATTATCGCCGGCCGCGCCGCCCGCCGAGTTTGGCGCCACGTTTTCCGACGCCGGGCCTCTGACTCTTATATTGAATCCGGCGCCCCTGTCTCTATGGCTGACGACCAGCGTCACCTCGGGGAAGATCGGCCCAAGCGAATCGGCGCGCTCCTGCAATCGCCGCCGCAACCCCTCCGCGCTGAAACTCGCGGCGTCGAGACGATTCAAATCATGACTGATCGCCCGGGCCGCGGCCTGGGATTGTTCCAGATAGCCGTCGAGTTGCTTTCCGACCAGATTCACGTTCGATTGCCCCAGCGCCGCCAGCAAAACCAGCGCGAGCAGCGCCACCATCAACAACAACGGCAGCGCGCCTACCAGCAGGTAGGTCACAATCAAACGCCTGCGAACCCGCCACAGCAAATTCCCGGCGACCCAGCGCGCGCCCATGATCAAAAACCAGGCGAGCGGAATAAGGGCCAGCGCCGAGGCTACGTCAGCGACGGTTTTGAGCGTCCGGCTGCCGAAGAGCGTGTCGCCTTCGGCCAGGGCCCAATCGATGAACCAGACGATGACGCCCGCCAGCATGAACCGGCCCATCCACGTAATCGGCGCCAGACTCCTGAGCAGCTCGGAGATTGGAAATTTTGATTTCCGGGGATATGACATATAGGACCGATAGGACCGATAGGACCGATAGGACCGATAGGATTTTTTCTATTCGTCCTATATGTCCTGTTTGTCCTATTCATGAAGCTTCGACTTCGAATTTGGGATACAGCGCGTCAATCACCGCGCGATGTTTGTCCTCGACGAATTTGCGGCGCACCTTGAGCGTGGGAGTCAGTTCCCCGCTCTCGACCGAGAACTCCTGGTCGATCAGCGCGATCTTTTTGATCTTCTCGTGTGGCGCGAGGTCTCTGGTCACTTCATCGATCTTCTTCTTGAAGTACTCGATTATCCGCGGATGGCGCGACAGTTCGGCGTTGTCTTTGGCTTCGACGCCGAGCGATTTCGCGTATGAGCGCAGCGCGTCGAAGGACGGGACGATCAGCGCCGAGGGGAATTTTCTGGCGTTGCCGATGACGACCGCCTGCTCGACCATCGGGATTGCGCGAATCATGTTTTCGATCGGCTGCGGCGCGATGTATTTGCCCAGGCTGGTTTTGATCAGGTCTTTCTTGCGGTCGGTGATCCGTATGTAACCGTCGGCGTCAATCGTTCCGATGTCGCCGGTGTGAAACCACACGCCGTCCGGGCGCCGCTGCAAAACCCGCTCTGTCTCTTCCGCCATTTGATAATAACCCTGCATGACGTTGTCGCCCTGAATCAGCAACTCTCCGTCTTCGGCGACGCGGACTTTAACGCCCGGAACCGCCTGGCCGATCGTGCCTATGCGGTTCGCCTCCGGGCGATTGAAAGAGACTATCGGCGAAGTTTCCGTCAGACCGTAGCCCTGCAGGATCAGTATACCGGCGCCGGAAAAAATATAAGCCAGCTCGGGAGGCAGCGCCGCGCCGCCCGAAACGAAGAAGCGCAATCTTCCGCCGACGGCCTGTCGCCATTTCGTGAAGACCAGCCTGTCGAGCGCCTTTAACTGGACGGCGAGCCTGATGGGGACTCGCTTGCCACTGTTCCTGAGCATGGCCACCTCGCGTCCGACTTCTACCGCGCGGTGAAATATCTTCTGTTTCATCGGCGGCTGTTCGGCGGCGCGCTTGTTGATCGTGGCGTAGATCTTCTCGAAGAGGCGCGGCACGGCCGTGACAACCGTCGGGCGAACCTCTTTGATGTCTTCGGCGACGGTCTCGACCCCGCGCGCGAAATTGATCTGCACTCCGAAGCGCATGTAGATATAGAGCACCGTGCGCTCGAAGACGTGAGAGAGCGGCAGGAAGCTGAGAGCCGAGTCGTCGGGTCTCAGTTCGAAGACCTCGCCGGAACTGAGCGCGTTCGAGACCAGGTTGTGGTGCGTAAGCATCACTCCTTTTGGCTCGCCGGTCGTGCCGGAAGTATAAATGATCGTCGCCAGATCATCGGGCCCGCATTCCGCCGAGAGTCGGTCATAAAGTTGCGGGTCCAGCGAGACTTCCTCCCGCCCGGCGCTCTCAAGTTCGGCAAGAGTCGTCACGCCGCCGTCTTTCTTTTCTTCCTTCGGCGCCTCGAACATTATTAGCCGTGGGCGCTCTTTACTCTTCAATGAATCGAGCGCCGGCTGTATGCGGCGCAGTTGTTTGGCGTTGGAGAGGAAGAGCAGGCGCGAGCCGCTGTTTCGCACTATGAACCCGACCTGATCCACGGCCTGAGTGGGATAGATGGGCACGTTGACCGCGCCGTTGGCCAGGATCGCATAGTCGGTAATGCTCCATTCGGGACTGCTTTCGGCCAGCAGCGCCACCCGGTCTCCCGCGCGAACCCCCAGGCGATGTAGCGCCAGAGCCAGATTTCGCACCCGCTCATCCAATTGCGCGCCCGTGATGTCATGCCACCGCTTGTCTCGTTTGTAGCGCATCACGACCTGATTGGCGCGTTCGCGCATCGCCTGGTTGAACAGTTCGTTGATGGTCTGAGGAGGATTTCCTGCATTCATCTTTTTGATTGATCCGTTTTTTGTCGATCTGATTGTTGAATTGCAAAGTCCGCGCCGGCCGTGGAGCGCCGATCGCGCGCGACGGATCATACCGCCAAGACGCCAGGAACGCCAAGAAAGAGGATGGAAGATGGAAGATTGAAGATCGAACAGTATGGCCGGCAAAAGGAAAAGCATATTCCATATGACATTTGTCACTGCCCGAAAATCTTTCAATGAGCGTCAGGCGTTCAATCGGCGTCGTTTCCGTAGATGTCAAACCTCAAATCTCATATGATAAATGGAAAATTAACTTTCCAAGCAAAAACCGGTCCATAATCGCCCAGGCAGCCGCGTCAAACGCTCTAATCCCTTGACACAAAATACTGTTTTTCTTATCCTCTCTGTTCGCGTTTTTTACGCTCAAATTCGGAGATCACACTTATGTCAACCTATTTTCCCAGCGGCAAAGGTTTGGAGCAGCATCGGCAATGGCATATCGTTGACGCGGACGGATTGACCGTCGGGCGTCTGGCGAGCGAAGTCGCGCGCATTCTGATGGGCAAACACAAACCGACCTATACTCCCTTCATCGACGCGGGCGATCACGTGATCGTCATCAACGCTTCCAAAGTAATTTTCAAAGGCGCCAAGCTGAACGCCAAGATGTACAGGCATCACACCGGCTTTCCGGGCGGGTTAAAAGAGGTCTCCGCCCGCGATTTGCTGGCGAAGAATCCTGTGCGGCTTCTCGAGCTTGCGATCAGAGGCATGCTGCCCAAAACCAAGATGGGCCGCGCCATGGGCGGCAAACTCAAAGTATACGCCGGGGCTGAACATCCGCACGGGGCGCAAAAACCGGCGGCCCGTAAAGTCGCGGCGAAGTAATGTCAGTTCCGCGAGCGATAGCGAACGGCGCTGATCCTAACATCAGAATTTCAGGAGAGATTTCAACACGTGGCTGAGATGCAATATTACGGAACTGGACGGCGGAAGAGCGCTACGGCGCGCGTCTACCTGCGTCCCGGCGGCGGCAATTTCAAAGTGAACGGCGGCGCCATCGATTTGTACTTCAAGAATGAAGCTCTTCGCATGATCATCCGCCAACCGCTGCAATTGACCGACACCGTCAACAAATTCGACGTGGTGGTCAATGTCGCCGGCGGCGGATCGGCCGGCCAGGCCGGCGCGGTGCGTCACGGCATCGCGCGCGCCCTGCTCGAGTTCAACGCCGAGCTTCGCAAGAAGCTCAAAAAGGCCGGCCTGCTCACGCGCGATCCCCGCGCCAAGGAGCGTAAGAAGTACGGTCAGAAGGGCGCGCGTAAGCGCTTCCAGTTCTCGAAACGCTAACAAATGCGGATTGCGGATTGCGGATTGCGGATTTTCGGAAGGCGAGTTCGTATCGTTCTTCCAATCC
>DASUFM010000578.1:0-3567 GCA_036274535.1 Blastocatellia bacterium | reverse complement strand
GGTACGGATGTCCTGGCGTTTGTAAAGCATTCAGAGTCTGGCTGCGGATCGTGTCCGATGGGGTCAGCCACAACGCAGCGGGCGCGTCGCTGTCCTGCCATTCCTTCGCCATGCGCACAACGGCGTGCGAAGCAAGCAGGGTCTTACCCCCTCCGGTAGGAATCCGAAGACACACGCACGGCACTTCGCCGAACGGTTCGGAGCGATAGCCGTAACCGCCCCCCTCGAATGCGGCTTTCGCTCCACGCACCCGCGCCGCGTGCAGGAACGTGGTCAACACGTCGAGGGCGGCGCGCTGATAGGTCTTGAGGGTGAACATGGACGGCGATTACCGAGTCTTCACGTCGTACGGAATATGTTTGAAAGTAATGTCAGCGGCTTCAAGCCGGGCATCGCCTAATCGACAACCTTCGCCGTAGATCACTTTCGACCCACGATGGGGGTATTTCTTGTTGATCATGGCTAAGACCGCTCCAGTCAACACATTGCCGCCGTCGGGCCGCTTGTCGCCGAGGATGCCGTTGAACAGCAGGTAATACGCCGTGCCATTGTGAACGCCAAGCAACGGACTTTTAAACCGTTGGCTCGCGGCAAGGCCGGTTTCCTGCAACCAGATAAAGGTGGCCAACGTCGCAAAACGCACTTTCAGGTTAATTGCGCCAGATTCTTCGAAAACAGTATCTCCTAGGCGCAAGAACTGAAAACCACCACCCCCCTCCCAGTTCACCGCCTCTGAAATACCACCCTGTTCGCCTTCGATCACTTTATTCAGACGCGGAAGACAGTGTGTAAGAGCGTGCTTACCCGTCTCGATTCCGATGTATCGCCTTTCTAACTTATGAGCTACCGAAGCAGTTGTGCCGGACCCAAGGAATGAGTCAAGCACGAGATCCCCCGGTGACGTAGATATTTCCAATATTCTCGCAATCAATTGCTCTGGCTTTACTGTGTCGAACAGCTCCGCGTCTGGCAATAATTCTCGCTGATGTGCTTTCGCCTGACGGCTTGTTTTAACGTCCAGAAGAATCGTCGGATGCGGACGCTCCGGATTTTGAGGAGCATATTCTCTTATATATGGCACCCATAAGAGTTGATCTTCGCGCTCACGCTGCTTCCAGATTAATCGTCCTTCGCTCTTCGCCTTATCAATTCCCGCCTTAGCATGTGACCATCGCGCCTCACGACCATCATCATGTATCGGGTATATCTCCATTCCGTCAGGCGACGTCAGCGGGAAATACATTGAAGGGCGGTCGGCCCGAAGGCTGTTCTTGCCGTTCTTTTTCAGTAGCCGATCACGATACAGCCGCCCCTTCTCGTCGGGCCCGCCATAAGCTCCGAGCAGAGAATCGTCTCTCTTTTTCCGAAATCCAGCCGCATCTTTAACATTTTCGTAGCAAAGTACGAATTCATGATCCGGCGTAATCGCTGGCTTATTGTCGTTTGGACTATCAACTTTCTGCCAAATAAAACTGGCGGAAAAATTTTGTCGACCAAATACTTCATCCATCAGGATTTTTAGATAATGCCCTTCATTGTCATCGATGGACACCCATATGCTTCCTTCTCCCGAAAGGAATTCACGTAGAAGCAATAGCCGCGGATACATCATCGACAACCACTGGCTATGCTCCAGGTTGTCGTCGTAGTGCTCGAATGCGCTCTTCGTGTTGTACGGCGGGTCGATGTAGATGCACTTCACTCGCCCGCGGTAGAGTGGCAGCAGTGCCTTGAGCGCTTCGAGGTTGTCGCCCTGGATGAGCAGGTTCCCGGCGCTGGGGTCGCCGTGCGTGCTGACGTGCTCCAGCAAACGGTACGGCACCTCCTCGGCGCGCCGCATCGCCTGCTCGCGATCCAGCCAGTCCAGTGTCGGCATTGTTCCCCGCTTCAGTTCGTCTGCATGCCGTTCGGCTTTGATTTCACTTTGATACCGGCCCCAGCGCGATGACGCGCCGCTCGACTTCTTCCGCCACCCTGATCGTTGCCCCGACCAGTGCTTCGGTCACGTTCGCGCGGGCTTCGTACTCGGCCAGGTTTCTCTGCTGGTGCGCGTCATCCAGCGCGCGCCATTCGTCAGCGGACAGGCCAAGCGTATGCGGCAGGCACTGAAAAACGAGATAGCGATTCTCGGCGCGGTAGCCGTGCCAGCGCAGAGCCGCGAGGCACAGCGCATGCGCCGCGTTGTACGCCAGATCGAAGCGGCTATCGACGCTGAGCGCGGCGTTGCGCGCATCCTTGAGCCGTGCCTGCCCGGACCGCAGCAGGGTATCAAACTCTCCTTGAGCGACGGCCTCTGCCTTGAGCTGCCTGGCCCGGACCAGATTATCGAGCTGAGCGAGCGGCATCTCCCTCCCCGACCAGCAGGATACGCTCTCCCGACATCACTTTGGAGAGCACCGATTCACCGGCTTCGCGGCGGCGCCTGAACTCCGCGGGCGTGTACAACATGGGGCTCACGCGCCGGCCGAGACGCTTTTCGGCGGGCCTGAGCGCGGCATAGACGCTTTCCAGCGCGAGATCGCCGGCGACAATCAGCACGTCGATGTCGCTGCGGGCGTGGTCGCTGCGCCGGGCAACCGATCCGAAGAGCCAGGCGGCGGCGATGCGCCCGGCCAACGGCGCCAGCGCTTCCCGCAGCACCCCGGCGGGACCGAACGTCTTGACCGCGATTCCACGCAACTCCCTGAAGATCGGTGCCGCGCGATTCGCCCGGTAGTGCTTCTGGTTGCCGACGCGGCTGACATTCACGAGTCCGCTCTCGGCCAGCCTCTGGAGCTCGCGCTGCACCGCCCCGGAGCCCGAACCGGCAAGTCCGATCAGTTCGGTCGCGAAAAAGCTGCGGTCTGGCTGGCCGAACAGCAACCCCAGGACGCGCTGCTGGGTCGCGGTAAACAGGGCGCCTGCCATTGAGGCAGGCGTTCGCGTCCCGACTTCAGGGACTCGTTTCGGGCGGGCGGCTTTCATACCCATAATGGGCATGTTACTACCCATATTGGGTATTACGCAAGCCTTTTCATCACCCTCATCCCGCCGGCCCCGCTTTGGTCCGCGCGCGTTGATCCGCGTCCACGCCGGTTCGAACGCGCGCAGTTAAAGCGGCGCCGAAGGCGTCCGCATTTAACCTTATTTCAACAGCCCCATCTCCCGCATGTACTTCAGCACGCCGGGATGGATCAGTTCGCGGGTCGGTGCAGCGGCGAGGGTGTTCTCGAGCGTGGATTCCTGCGCCTGGTCGAGCTTCGCGCACAGCGCGGCGTGGCCCTTGTGCAGCGCTTTCGCCAGCCGGTAGGCGACGTCGTCCGGGAGTGACGCGCGCGCGAGCACGAACGGCCACGAGCCGACCGAGTTGACCGGTCCCTGCTGGCCGGGATAGCTGCCGACCGGCATCGTGGTCTGCTTGAGGAACGAGTGCTTCGCCTGGATGCGCTTGATTTCATCCGGGGAAGGCGCTATGAAGCGCATGCCCGCCGGCCCCTTGGCGATGTTCATGAACGGCGGCCAGCCTACGCCGCCGCCCCACATCGCCGCGGCGCGCCCGTCGAGCACCATCGGGGGACCGTCGCCCGC
>DASUFM010000577.1:0-3238 GCA_036274535.1 Blastocatellia bacterium | reverse complement strand
TCAGGTTCAGCCACTCGTCTCACACCTCTGTTTTGAGGGGCACGATTACCGGCCGATTTTTTAGCATGCCTGGCGCAGTGTTGTCACCCTCATTTTGCCGGCGCCAATTCTCAAATTCACGCGCTTTTGCCGAAGCTTTACACTTAATCAGCATATCTTTCGCATAGTCTTTGATGAACAACTCCTCGATAAATTTTTTTTTCGCCTAGCAATAAACCACCGATTAGCTGAGTTGATTGATAAAGCGCATGGAGGAGTTGGGCTTGCCCACGTCACCAAGGGGAAATTTGAGAATACTCGTATCTTATTGCCTCCTCTTCAAGAACAGCGCCGCATCGTCGAGAAGCTCGATCGCCTGATGACGCGAAGCGGCCGCGCGAGAGAAGAGGTCAAGCGGATTCCGAAACTCGTCGAGCGGTATAAGCAAGCAGTTTTGGCGGCTGCGTTTTCGGGACAACTGACGGAGGATTGGCGTGAAAGCAATGAAGGCAAAGTAGAGGCAGCTACATCACTTCTCGAACGTATAGAGAAGGCACGTGGGAGGATTATAGCGAAATCAAGCTCTCCAGTTCGAAGGCCTGATGGAGCGTCCGAATTGCCAAATATCCCGGATAGCTGGCAATGGGTCACAATAGAGCAGCTTTCGACAAAAGTTACCGATGGTGTCCATAAAAAGCCTTCTTATGTGGAGGCAGGAATTCCATTCCTTACAGTAAAAAATTTAACCGCAGGGCCAGGCATATCTTTCGAGACAACTAAATTTGTCTCCCTTACAGACCACAAGGAATTCACCAAGCGAACCAAACCAGAAAAAGGCGATGTACTTGTCACTAAAGATGGCACGTTGGGTGTCGTTCGTGTAATCGAGACAGACATTGAATTTTCGATATTTGTGTCTTTAGCGCTCATCAAACCTGTTTATCCGGAGATGGCAAAATTCATTGCCGCAATGCTTACGGCTCCGCAAGGCCAAGAAGGAATGAAAGCCACGGGAACTGGGTTGCAACATATTCACCTAGTTGATTTACGAGCGACTATAATTCCGCTACCGCCGCTGGCTGAGCAATTTGAAATTGTCCGCCGCATTGAGGAGCGCTTTGTTGCTATTGATGCGGCGGCTCAGCAAACACAACGGTCGGCCGATCTTCTCGATCACCTTAATCGTGAAACGCTTGCAAAGGCTTTCCGTGGAGAATTAGTTCCACAAGATCCGAATGATGAACCCGCGTCCGTGATGCTAATGCGGATACAGAACGCGAGGAAGGAAGAGAAGACTCAAGGGAAAAGGGGGCACTCTCAAGGAAAGAACGGTCAGAGCCTCTTCGAGTAAGCGCGGTTAGATTGGCACGTCATGCGATGCGCTCTGTGAGGCGGCGATCCGCCGTTTGTCGTAGATTTGCGTTGTCGTGATGTGCCTGTGTCCCAACAGGTCCTGGACCTTCTTGATGTCCACGCCGGCGTCGAGCAATAAGGTCGCCGTCGTCGCCCTCAGCGAATGCGGCGTATAGATACAATATTCGATTTCTGATCCGTCTTCGAGCAATTCTTTCTTCATCGCCCCAGGCAGCCGACATAGATAGCCCTGGATCACGCGGTACATCGTGGCCGAATCCATCGCACGGTCGGACAGCTTCTCGCGGCTCCTGGGCGCGGCCTGCGCCCGGAAGAGCGGGCCTGACGCGATCCCCGCCTTTTCGATGTATTCGCCGATCGCCTGGGCCGCGTTGAAGTGCAGGCCGATCGTGCGCCGCTTGTCACCCTTCTCGTGAAGTTTGAGTGTGGCCTCGCCGCCGTCCTGGTGGAAGTCGGTCACCTTCAGCCTGCAGCCCGTCGTCAGACGAATCCCCGTGTATAGATAGACCTTCAGGATCGCGCGATCGCGGTAATCAACCAGGTCATCTCCCGCTGGCATACCCATCAGTTGCCTGGCGCGCGTCGCGGTCAGCGCCTTCGTCTCGTCGCGGGCGTCGGCCGAGCCCCGCGGCACGAACTGCGCATGCGCCGGGTTGGGTACGACGATCGGCAGACGCAGCTCCGCCGCGGCCGCCGCCAGGTATTTATAGAACGAGGACAGAGAAGAGATCCGTCGCAGCATCGTCTTCGGCGCCATGCTGAGGTCGAGCATGTGGCCGCGGAAGTTGATCACGTCGGCGATCGTCACCTTGAGCAGCTCGGTCGAGGCCTCCGGCCAGGCGATATTCATGAACTCGACGAAGCTCATCACGTCGGCGCGGTAAGCCCGGCGAGTGTGGGGGCTGTGACAGCGATTGACCCAGGCTTCAAAGATCTCTCCCACCGACAGACAAAACTTGTTGACCTGCGCCGCCACGCCTGGGGCGTGGTGGCCGGCCAGGACCGCTGGCAGCAGGGAAGCGCCTTCTGCTTCTGCCGCTTCGTTCGCGGCTTTCTCCATGACGGGCCGCGCGATCACCATCAACTCCCTAGACGTCGCCGGCGACGTTTCTTCGGATTCCACTGGCGATTCCGCCGGCGGAGCTGGACGCGCAGGTATTGATGGTGCCGGCGCCGGTGACGCCGGCGCTTTGTGGCCGCCCGCCGTCTTCGTCTCAAGAGGATTCGCTGACTGGAACTGGCGCGTCACGCGCTCGGCGAGTCGGCGGTTGATTTCGCGCCGCGCATTCTCGATAGCGTAGTCGGTCTCGCTCGCGTCCTCGCCCTCGGATGATGCGCCGGCCGCGGCCCCTGACTCGTCGAGGATCCGCCAGCCGAAGCCGTACCAGCTCGGCGTGACGACGATCGTCCAGTCTCGGTAGGAGATCTTCATCTCCGGAGGCAGAGGGAGCGACACGACGCGCGTCAGCATGCGGTAGCTCTGATCCGGGAGTCGCAGCTCGATCCGGACTTTCAGCCGGTCATCGTCGAGGGCCCAGGCTTCATAGATGGTGATGGTGACCTGGCCATCGATCGCGGCGATCTCCGGATCGTCGGCGACCAGGCTCCGGAGCTTGTTCGCCAGTCGCGCCGGGCCGGCCCCGGTGATTTTCGGCGAGAGTATTTTCTTCATCGGGCGGCTCCTTCATTCTCGAAATGGCGCCGGCAAGCCATCAAACTGTTACTTTGGGGTTTGTTTAGCAACTGGACATTTTCCAACGCTTAGACGATAAACCATCTGCCATCAACCTTTTAGGTATCATGAAAATGACTCCGTCAGATCAATGTCCACACTGACAACTCTCGTTTGGCAGCTATTTCCTGGCCTTTGTGTAGAGACTACAAT
>DASUFM010000576.1:0-8677 GCA_036274535.1 Blastocatellia bacterium | reverse complement strand
GTCAACTTCGATTTTTCGACAATGATCAGAGAGAACCCACCGGGTCTTTCGTCCCCGAAGTGTGTGGGATCCAGGATGACTACCAAAGCGGTTCCAGGCAACGGCGCCTCCAAAGGCTCCGCCGTTACGATTTACGCCCACCATTCGCTAACTTAATCTCATTGGCCTTTAGGCGGAAGCCTGGGGTAAAGATCAATTCCGTGAATCCGAACTATTCCGCCTGAAGGCGGGACTACGAACTTTTCATTGTTTCAGGGCGTAGCGTAGCGACATGACAAGCTCCTCGGAAAACTCCGTTAACGCGGTAATAAGCGCAAAGGACAGGCTACCCTTGCCTGGCGCCGTGTCGTTTGGCGCTCCACCGGGCTTTCAGGTATTCACCCATATCGAGTTCGCCGGACATCGTGTCTCCCTCGACTTTCCCCGTGAAGGTGAAGGAAAGGGCGTTTCCGATCGCGCGTTCCGGCAACCTGCTCTGCAACCGGACCGAGTCGCCATCAATCACGCCGCTGAGATCGCGCTCAACGAATTCGCCGCGATGGACTCCCTGAATGCGGCCGTCCTGCTGGCGCAGCGATAATGTATGAGAGCCGGCGCCTGCTCGAAATTCAATCCGGACATCCCAAACGCCGGTCAGGTCAGCGGCGGGCGCCCCGGGCGCCTTTTGCGGTTTTTGAGCGGGAGGCGCGGAGAGGACTGCATGAACGCGATCCGCGATGATTTTTTCATCCCCGGGCTTCAGGTTGAAGGCGGTGACCGATATCCCGTTTTGCGCGCCTCGCGAAACTCCCACCAGGATTCGCGGGTCGGTTGTATCCAGGATTTGCGCCAGCTGCTGGCCGCTGATCCCGAGTTTGGCAGTGTCCCATCGAACAGCCAGCACGGGGCTCCGGTTGGAAAGCCCCTCCGGCTCTCTAACTTCCGTAGTGACGCCTGGAATTGTAGTAACACGCTTTGCAATGTGATTCATCTGATCCAGCATATGCCGCCAGATAGCCTTGTTGTCCCGTTTTACCCATGCCTCGACGGCCGCCAGCGCTCCGACGATCTCTTCCTTGCCAACTTTCATGTTTCGCGCGAATCCGTGATGCGGCGCGCTGTGTATCCATGCGGCTGAAACAAGATCCTTGCGACCGAGCAACAATCCGGAACATTGCGGGCCGCGAAGTTGTTTACCGCCGCTGTAAGCCACCATCGTTGAGCCACGCTGCAGATGAACGTTCGGTATGGTCAACACTTCGGCGGCGGCGTCGGTCAGGACCGGAATGTTTTTCTGCCGCGCGATGCGCGTGATTTCGTCATAAGACGGAGTCCCGTTGTCAGCCTGCGGGCCCGCGAAGATATAAATCATCGCGGTTCTCGGGCCGATGGCGGCTTCCAACTCCTGCGCGCTGTTCACTTCTATGAGCCGGACTCCGACCGCGCGGATGGCCGCGTCGTAGTTGTTTCGAGAGTACTTGGGAATAATCACTTCATCTTTCGCCAGCCCGTCCATATTCGGCAGACGAACATGCTTGTCGGGATTGCCTCCCGCGACGCAGGCCAGTGTGGCAAGTGTCATGGCCGCGGCGCAGCCTGCCGTGACTATTCCCCATTCCGCTCCGGTAAGTCCAGCCAGGCGCTTTCCTACGGCCTCCATCAATTCGTCCAACTGAACCATATGCTGGGCGGCAGCGTCCATCGCCGCCCGAACTTCGGGCAATTCCAGCGTGCCGCCATACACCGTCAACGTGCCGGCGCCGTTGATAAACGGGCGGACGCCGAGCGACTGGTAAATGTCGGGCCCTGTTTGCAGCGCTCCTGAAGACGCTTCCTGAGTCGCCGCCGCCGCCCCGGACAATAACGTCAGGCTTGCCAGCGCGCTCCCGCCCTTGAAGAAATCGCGCCGAGTGAGCTTTCCTGCGGGTCGCATAAACTTTTCCATCGCGGAATTTGGCATATCCTCTCCTCCGAGTATTAAAGCAATTTCGGTATGAGTGTTCAGCCGATCCGTTTTAGCCACGAATGAACACGAATGAACACGAATCTCTTTCCTGATCTCGCTGATCCGTCATTCGTGAATATTCGTGTTCATTCGTGGCTGAACTTCTTAATCAAGCTTTCCTGAACATTGAAGTCGAAAATGCTGTAAGAACAAGGCCCCGGAGCGCGTGATAGCCGCGCGCTCCAGGGGCTCATTAACCATCATTGAGAGAAGCCGACAATCTTGCGGCCGTTTTGCGGCGTCGATTCATATGGAAAGACTTTGTTGAAACCCAGCTCATTGCCGGTCACTCCGTCGTAATTCCCGCCGAAAGGATCATTGATCTTCAGATTGGCCGGGTCGCGCAGATCACTGAGTAATGCGATGATCGCGATGTCAACCACGTCGTCGCCGAAGCGACGTCCGTTCGGCCATCCGCCTGGCACGAAGAATTTGCCCTCCGGCAGTTTGAGGAACTCGCTCCGCAGTCGGAACGGATGTCCGGTTGCAAAGCTCTGCTGAATGTCTCCGCCGAAGATACTCAGGCGCGAGAAGCCATTATCGTCAGGGTTGAGCGCCGCGCCAGGCCCATTGCCGGCCAACTCAACCGCATCGGTCGAGAGATCGACCTTGATCAGGTCGGGAATGAAGATCGCCGCGATGTCGGCGCGCTCATTTGGAATCGCCAGTTGCTGGCCATTGCCGATCAGCTTGTTGATCAATGTGGCCAGTTCCGGACTCTCGGCGTATTTGCGGAAGATCTTGCTGTCAACAATTGGAAGCGTGCGGCTGTAAAGGTCTTTGTCTTCGAGCGCGACTAGCCCTTCACCAAAGAGCGGATTACCCTGGCGCGCCACCTGCTTGTACAAGGAATTGCGGATCCGGTTTATCAGGCCGCGACCGTAGCCTTTGTCAGATTTGTCGTCTTTGTCGAATTTGTCGTCTAGCACAGACAACACCGGACGACTCGTGGTCGCGAATACGCCGACGGTCTGTTGATCGCCACCCAACTCGCTGAGCGGGATGCGCAGGGCCATCATATGTATATTGAATCCGCCTTGAGAATCTTTGCCCACTGGAGTACGCAGCTTGAGCAGGTCGAAAATCGATTGCACATCAGCGTAGAAACCGTCGTCGCGCTGTCCGGCGAAGGCCGTATAGCCGCTCGGGAAGGTGAAGATCGATTGCTGAGTATACTTGTCCAGTTCCTCCGTCGTCGCGACGCCTCTGCGCGCCGGGTTCTCGCCATTGTTGTCCTGGTTGTAAAAAGGGGTGGCGTTGCCCTGGTTGTTCGGCGGAACGATTCCCCTGCCGAGCGTCGTCGCCCGGCCCGTGCGGTTGTCAATCTTCTTGACGGTGTAGGTCTGCGTCAGATTCTGGCCCGCGTCGCCAACGTCGTTGACGACGTTGAGATAGGATTGGAGTATCGTTTTGCTGTTTTTGAAAGTCGTGTCGAATTCGAAACGGTATGTGATGGTCGGGCGTCCGGCGGCGACGTCTTTACCGAGCGCGACGTGTAGTTCGTAGCGAACGTTGTCGTCGAAGTTGTATTTGTTGGGACCGACGCCCGGATTCTCATGCGGGTAGACGCTGAGCGCGAGCGTCAGAACTTTATTGTGGTATTGATCCTTACTGACGAACGCATAAACGTCGGTCGTATTGGCCGCCGGATCGAGCGTTATCATAGGCGCGTCCATGTGGCTCGAAGCGAGCGCAGGGACCGAAAGCATAGGCGCGAACCCAATCAATGCGGCTAGCGCCCAGGTGAGCGCGCGCCGCGGTCCGCAGGGAATTCTATTCGTCATTTATTATCTCCTAAAATGTATGACAAACTGGTGGCTTGTCGAGGGATTCCTGAATCGTGCTCTCCCGAAAGCGACCGCGCTTTTCATTAGTCCGGCGCGCCGCGTAAGGGTATGAACGACTCCTTTTCGGTAGTTTATGTTTAGAAGTACGGGGAGATTCATCTCTCCACACATCGGCTTAAACAAGGTTCAGTCGTTTAAGCCAAATTCTTTCACACGGCAGCAACGAGAACGCAAACTTCGCCGCCTTTGCGGCGTAAATCTTTGCCTGCGCGGGTTCGCCGGCCTGCTTGGAGATCTCGGCGGCGTGCAGGTAGAGCCGCGCGTCCTCCGTGCCCAGCGCCAGCGCCGATCGCATCGTCTTCCAGGCCTCGGCCGCGGCGCCTTTCGCGCTTTGCGCCCAGGCCAACGCATCGAGGGTGTAAATATCGCGTCGAACTTTCATCTCTTCTTCCGCAAGCCGGAGCGCGACGTCAGGATCTCGGCCGCGTGTGGCCAGGAAGAGCGAGTATGAGCGTGGATCGTTTGCCTGGCGGGTCTCGGCGAGCCGCCGTTCGACATTAGCGGCGTCGTCATCGCGTTTCGCGGCGCTCAGCGCGTCGGCCAGCGCCCATTGATATTCGGGCAGCGGGTTGAGCCGGGCGGCGCGTTCGAGCGCCGCTACCGCTTCGCCTGTCTTGTTTTCGGCAAGCAGGACACGCCCGAGAGCCAGCAACGCCGGGGCGTAATCGGGTCGCGCCATTAGCGCCGCGTCACAGGCCGAATGGGCGCGTTTTATTTCGCCGGCTTGCAACTCGTATATCGTCAGCTTGCTCCAGGCCCATGCCGCCGATTCGGTCTGTCCGGCGGCCTGCGCTGACATCAACATCAGCGCGCGAGCGCCATTGGTGTCGCCTTTCAACCAGCGCAGGCTCGCGGCGCGGCCGTAGGCCTGAGGCCCCGGCCGAATCTCCATCATCTTCTGATAAGCGAGCGCCGCTTCATCCGTCTTGCCCTGTTCAATTAACGCGTCGCCGAGCAATCCGAAGTCGTAAGCCAGACCTCGCGCCTCAACCAATTCGCGCGCGATCTTTTCCGCCTCGCTGAAACGATGCATGTTGTGCAGAGCATGGCCGCGCAACAGCAGCGCGGCTGAGCGGATCGATCGGGGCGTCGAGAGCGGTTGAGCGTCCGATTGGCCGGTTGATTGGCTTTGCCCTTGTTTGGATTCGAGGCAGAGGGCGCACTGCTCAGCCAATTTGTAGAAGCCGGGGTCGAAACTTTCGCGGGCTTTCTCGACAAAGCTCCATCCGAGTTTTTCGATCATCGCCGTCGTCTGAAATGGTTTGGCGTTCGACCTGATCTCCTGCTGGATACGCGCAATCTCCCGATCCAGTTCAGCATCGCCCGAACGCGCGGCGAGCGCGACTTCACAGGGAGAGCCTGTAGTCGGCGCGCCTCCGGAAGCCTGGCGACAGGCGCTTGATACGATCAACAAGGCAATCATCGAAATAAGACAAAGCAAGCCGCGCATGTTGGTTTTAAGTGGCAAATCACTCATTCCCGAAAAGTCCAAATTCGCCCGTTTGAAATATGCGACGAGCGTCTAAGCGTGTTTTTTGATTAAGTAATGGTCAGAGCCAGTCCTCTGGATCTCGTTTCGTCTGCCTTTACGGAGGGGCGTGAAGAGTTGGATTGGTTCTGGCGCAATTTTTCAAGAGAAGAAAGCCTGAGCCTGTTTTCAGCTTCTCATTATGCGGCAAGCGCTGCTTCCGATACCTGCAGGATCATGGCTCCCGGACCGGTGATCTCTGATGTGTCGAACTGTCTTTTGTTAATATTGTTTGCCAACTCGATTCCGCTTAATGTTACTCTCGCATTCCCGAATGTCTTATACCTGTTTTCAGATGTATGAAGATGGTTAGCCACAGAGGCGCAGAGACACAGAGAAAGAAAGAGAGGGAAAGATCTAAATCGAAGCAGACAACATTTGGACAGTGACTTACAGCGGTTTGCGCTTGATTGAAGAGGCCGCTTGCTTACGCGCGCGGTACTGTACCGCGACCGTGAGGGAGCGGAGTCTTCGTTCATCTGAAAACCGCTATAAACCACGAAGAAACGAAGACAACGAAGAGAAGAAGACAGCGTTGATCTTTTTCTTTCTTCGTCTTCTTCGTTTCTTCGTGGTTTGTACCATTCTTTTCTGTTCTGATTTAGAGAAAGGCTGCATTGCGGTCCAGCAATTTTTCCCTCTCTGCGCCTCTGTGGCTATTTATCCATATGAAAGCCGCTGTCCCCCCTCGGCGATTAATTTTGCAGTTACCATTTGGAAAGTAGCCCAGCCGCTGAAATGCGCGAGCGTGTAAGTAAAGGGCGGATGGAGATCTCTATTCATACAGGCGATTTTCAGAGCGGAGTCCTTTCGGCCAAATAAGCCCCCGGAATCTAAGGCTCTCGACAGTCGCGCCGTCGCGCCCGGGATGGTCTGAAAAGGAACTTGCCTTAAGACTGAATCGGCTTATAATTCGCGCTTTCCAAATGCCAGGGCTGAATATACGAGTGGGTCCCGACCACCAACAAAAATCAACGACGAGGAATCCCTATGCCAAAGCTGAATCAGATCGTGGCGATCGAGAAGGGCGTGAAAAGCCGGGTTTACGGTGAGATCACAGAGATGCACAAATTGTCACAGAAGCCGGATCTGTTCTCCGGCTTCTCAAAACAGTATCGGAAAAAGGACGAAGACGGAGAAGATTATCCTCCTGAGCAGAAACGCGTCCAGATTCTTGCGAACGAGCAACTCTCCAATGCGGCCAGACTCCTGACCGAATTATTCGACGTCACGGCAACGAAGGATTGGGCCAATTGCCGAGCCGTCGCCGATGTCGAGGTTGACGGCAATGTGCTGATCGCAGGGGCGCCGGTGCCATACCTGCTATTCCTGGAAAAACAAATCAGTGATCTACACACCCTGGTAGAGGAACTTCCGACTCTGGACGAGGCTGATGACTGGGTTAAACATGACGGCGCCGGCTTTTACAAGACGACCCCGATAGCCACTCATCGCACCAGGAAAGTCCAAAGGCCTATAGTGTTATATGACGCCACGAAGGAACATCCGGCGCAGACGCAATTGATCGTGGAAGATGTTGTGGTCGGTTATTGGGACACAGTCAAACACAGCGGAGCGCTGCCGGCGCCTCGCAAGAAAGAGTTGCTGGGGAGAATCGAGAAACTGTCGCAGGCCGTAAAATTCGCGCGTGAGAAAGCTAACGCTACCGACGCCGAGATGGTCAGCGTCGGTAAACCGATCTTCGATTATCTGCTACAATAATAAGGCTTCGGCAAGCTGAGATTGAATCTTGGACTGAAACATACAGGCATGCAGGTTCGAATCCTGCCTCCGCCATTACAAACTATTGGGGCGGAGTGGCGAAACTGGTAAACGCGGGAGCAATCCTGCCTGTTTGAAACTAAGACTATCCGAAGAATCTCAGCATTCGTGATGGTCGCCGGATCAACCTCCGATGACAAAAGAACCGCAGACGTGGGTTTGAATCCCGCCGCCCGCTCCAATTCTTCTTATGCGGGCGTAGGTTAGCGATAGACCGGCGGTTGTTAGATCTGAAGCGTCGGATTAAACGCCATCGGCGACGTAAATCATCACACCCTGAGTCGGGGGAGAAAGGATAATCCTCCTCCGACTCTTTTCCATTGGTTCTAAAACTGAATCTCGGATACCATTCGGCGCATCGCCGGAGATGGCGAGATGATCCCGGCAAGCTTGCGCCCGGCGATTTTCTCCGCGAACGTTGAGCCTACATCAGCATAATTCATCCTGGCCGGAAGGACGCTATGACTCCAGCCCTTGTAGAATTCGGCGCGATCTTCGCCATCAACCTGGATCGGCGCGCATTGATCGACTCAACAGAAATTGCGGTCCACATATCGCAGGCGCGAGCGGCGCTTGGGCGCGCCCCTGATATTGAGGACGATCGAATCGTGTCCTGGGGCTACCTCACGCGCGACGAACTGCTCAGCCTGGCCGCGTGCGAGGAAGATGAACGCGATCGCGAGCTCCTGCTTCTCGAAATCGAAGATCTGCTATCCGGAGCGGAACCGCGCGCAATCACTCTCTATTACAGCAACGATGGCCAGTGACATCACACTGTTGATCTTCGATCCGCGAAAAGGAGCCATGGCGCGCAAGCGTTGGCTCGGCATGAGTCGTACCCGCGACAACGCCCGCCGAGTTCTTGGGAATGCTACGCCTATACGCCGTGGCTATGAGTGCTGGACCAACATCGCGCCGGAGGACGCGATCACGATCGTTGAATCGACCTACGCTGAAGCGAGATATCTTGGCGGCGCCCATCCCGAGGAAATCAGACAATACGCCGTTGAGTTTCCTTCTCCGATGTATTGGTGGATTATCGAGCACGATTTTTGAGGCGGGTCCAGACCCATGGGGCATTCTCCGGGTGGCGACATCATTTTCGATTTGCGGCGTTTGAAAGGCAGGGGCTCTCCTTTTCAGCGATTGGGTTACTTTCCAAATGGTAACTGCAAAGTTGCTTACCGAAGGTGAGGTTATACCCCCACGAAAGCCTGATCAAGTATACTGCCGGCGTAGTCGAATTTCGCTACGACAATCATTTGAGAAGGAGAATAAACAGCCCTGGCTCAAGCTCGATGATCCAAGCTCGATGATCCAAGCTCGATGATCTAAGCTCGATGATCATGGATAATCGCCGGTATGATCCGACTCCCGTCTGAGAAGCGCACCCTCTTCAAAGGCCGCCATCTAAATCATATCTTCATCATTAGTGTCAGCAGTCAGGCGTTCCATCAAACCGTCGCCGAATTAAAGGCCGAAGGCGTCTCGCCCGCTCAACCGCTCATCCGGACCGACAAATACTTGAATAACATG
>DASUFM010000575.1:0-13575 GCA_036274535.1 Blastocatellia bacterium | reverse complement strand
CTTTATTAGCCTTGCGACGTTCGATCCCGGAGTATCATTTTTTGAACGTCAGGTATATTAAATTCATTATGCGCGCCCGGCCGGCGTTCCGGGCGGCGCCAGGAAATTAATTCAAGAAACGTATGTTGAATGAACGTTCTGAAGTCATATAACGTGAATGAGAGTCATTAGAGCTAATCACTCCGGAAGCGCTTTTGAATTGGCTCGACAGTTGCAAACTTCCAGATCATCCTGAATCTTATTTTGTGAGAGGAATGATTAGGAATTATGGCCCCGAATAATCTACTCGACCGATTAGTCACATTTGAGCCCACCCCTTTCCCTGTCATCAGCGTTTATCTCAACACGCAGGCCGATCAGAACGGGCGCGACAATTTCGACTCGTTCGTGCGGCGTGAGTTAAAGGCGCGGGCGAAGAGATGGACTATGCGCACGCCGGAACGCGAGAGTTTCGATCGCGACGTGGAGCGGATCAACGAATATCTGCGCGACGAATTGAGGCCGTCCTCGAACGGAGCGGCGATCTTCGCCTGCTCGGCGGAGCGCGATTTCTTTGAAGCCGCTCAGTTCGAGGCGCCGATTGCGGAGAATCGTCTCCACACTTCCTATCAACCGAGCGTCTATGAGTTGGCGCGCTTTATCGATCATTATCCGCCTTATGTCGCGATCGTCGCCGACACCAATGTAGCGCATCTATACGTGTTCGGCGCCGGCGAAGAAATCGAACAGCGCGACATCGTCAGTCCCAACGTGCACCGGACGATGATCGGCGGCTGGTCGCAGGCCCGTTTTCAGAGGCATATCGATAACATCCGCGCGCATCATGCGAAAGAGGTGGTGGAAGAACTCGACCGCCTGACGCGCGAGGAGAACATCGAGCGGGTCGTGCTCGCGGGAGACGAGGTAATTATTCCGATGCTGCGCGAACAACTCCCGCAGCGTCTGGAGCAGATGGTGATTGACACGCTGCGATTGGACGTCGCTACACCGGAACATGAGGTGATGAAGGCGAGCTTTGAAGCAGTGCGCGCCCATGACGCCAGGCAAGACGCCGAGAAGGTCGAGAAATTGCTGGATAAATACCTGGGCAGCGGCTATGCCGTGACCGGCGCGCGCGACTCCCTGATCGCGCTGACGCTCGGCCAGGTCGAAGAAATTTTCCTCAGCGCCTCTGAACAGGACGTGCGCGACGATCTTACAGGAAAGGCCGCGGAGCTTATTCCCAGCCTTCATACCGGAGGGCCTGAAAGCATCGATGGGAATGGCCGGGCGCGCAGCGCGGCGATCGCAGATGAGTTGGTGGCGCGCGCCCGCCAGACTGACGCCGATGTGACATTCATCGAAAACGCCACAAAATTGGCCGCCTGCGGCGGAGTGGGCGCCAAATTACGATTCAAAATGTAGGGCAAATAGGATGAGTGTCCTATTTGCCCTGTCTGTCCTATTCGTCCTATCCGTTCTATGGAGGATTTATGAGCAAGAAAAACAATGTCAACCCGGATCATTACAAGACAGCCGGGCGGGAACGACAGGGAGAACACATCGTTCACGATGTTTACAAACGCCGATACACTCAATCCAGATCGAGCGCCGGCGCGCACGCCGGGAATTTCATCCCCGGCGATCGAAACAATGAGCGCATTTACAAACAACGGATCGCGACTAAGGCCGAGATTCGAACCGTTGAGAGTCATCGCAAAGGGAGCCGAAAATAAACCGGAAAGGCCGATCCAATCAGTCGCCGCGGGCGCTTACCTGACGCCGCTCAATTGCGGAGGAAGAGAAGCGCCAGCGAAACAGTCGCGCGGCTGATTCCGCGTACAAAGCTCCGGCCGGTAACCATTTTGATAATAGTCGCGCACTGTCTCTACCAACAGGTCGAAGTCCACTGGCTTGGACAAAATCAGATCGGGAAGATGATTGAAATCCAGTCGCTCTTCAACATATTCGGGAGGATAAGCTGTAACTAGAACGACTGGTATATCGGATGTTCCATTTACCTTGAGGCGCTCCACCAATTCGGATCCGTCCACATCAGGCATGCCGAAATCGGTAATGATAACGAAGGGGTGGTAATGTTGTGAAAGTCTCAAACCCTCTTCCGCATTATCCGCTGTCAACACGCAATACCCTTCGGGCGCTAGAACCTCTTTAATCAATTCGGCCTGGTCCTGATCATCATCAATGACCACGGCAAAAACATTCGGTTGTTTTTTCATACATCGGGCGATTTCCTCCTGGTTATTGAACTCATGGAGTTCTTTCGATTTCACCGCGCTGCTCTTCTTCCGCAATTTCCGGCGCGCAACGCGTCGGGACGCCGCCCATTCGCCTGCCCCTTTTTCTCCCAACATCCTATCGGAATTCGCATATCGGATTTTTTGGTTGAGGTCGGGATGATTTTAAAGAGCAAGCCACGGGTTATTTATTTCTAGGTGGCATAACTAAACATTGCAACTGCTATTCCCAATGACCCAGTGTCCCAGTGGTAGCCGATGTAAATTCCAGTTTGTAATGTAACTCGCCAGAGACCGTCACGATGTATTAACTGAAAATCGGCCCGCAGTACTTACTAACATAAGTCATTTGACCTCGGATGTTCGTATCGCAGACAACCGATGTATTGACGCATCTAAGAATGTGTCTTTGCATATGGCGAAGCGATTCGATTATATACGCGTTTGAGCGCATTTTATCTGGCGCCAATGTTGCTAAGGTATTTGCCATTGCTAAGCGGCGTCGTTGTAAGGGAATGAGATGACGCCGCGTACGAAAGGGTAGAAGATAGATGCCGTCGCCGTCGCCGTCTCGTAGCGCTATTTGAACGCCGGCGTCGTAATATGGCGGTGGATTGACAGGCGCTATGGCTGGATCAGAAGCCTCACAGGGCGGGCGACATGGTGTTGGATTGAGGTTCGGGTTGGGGCGATATAATGCTGGTCTTAATCGCGCCATAGGCGGCGTGGCGACGCGTCAAGTATTCTTTCCTGGCGACAGGGAAGAACGGGGCAGGCATTGACCTTTGTCGGGATGGGTTGATGCCTGCCTAAACTATTTCAGGCGGTTGAGCAGAAATTTATTTCCATTTTCCATTTTAGATCTGAGATTTGACATTGCCGAGGCTCCGCATGGTTCCGGCAATGTCAAATCTCAGATCTAAAATGGAAAATGTCAGAATTCATGTCAGAAGCCATAGCAGAAAGTATTACCGATAAGTGCGCGCACAGAATCTGCAGTTGTCCGGCTCGAGCGGATACTGGATATTGCGGGAATTATTGCATGACTGCGAGCAGGGATCCTGACGCCGGCGCAGTGTGCGGCTGCGGCCATCCCGAATGCAAGACTGGCGACATACCGATGCCGACCCAATCTCCTAAATGATCAGATCACTTCTTCGCTGGCGGCGCCTTTATCGACAGGTTTGAAATCCCTTTCCATCATGTGTTTGAACCGGACCAGATCTTCAGCGATCTGCTGTTCAGGATTTTCGCCGAAGAGCGTGGCGATGAAAGCGCCGAGCCGTCCGCCAGGCGGCGCGTATTCCAGAGAGACTCGCACTTCGGTTACGTGATCGGCGAAGTGAAGAAACCGCACCGAACCTGCGTTGGCTACAGTCGCGCCTTCGAGTGAACGCCAGGCGATCAACTCGTTCTCCAGATCGCTCGTGACCTCGGCGTCCCATTCGACTCTGGTTCCGACCGGAGCTTTGGCCACCCAATGCGAACGTTCCGGACTGAGCACACGCACTTCCTGCAGGTGATTCATGATTTGAGGCAGGTTCCTGAAATTCCGCCAGAAATGATATAGGTCGGCGCGATCTCTGTTGATGATGACGCTCTTTTCTATCCTGATGCCGTTGATTTCAGCCGCGGCGCCATTCGCTTTAGCATATTGCCGGTTTGTCGCTTCATTCATACGCGCGCCAGTTGAGCCAGTTGAGCCAGTCGAGTTGGTCGAGATTGCCATACAACATCCTTATCATTTTCCGCGTTATTTTCCATCTTACATTTTTCTATCGTGGACCGCGACGATCAAAACTGCAGACCCGCAACTGGTATGCCGCGGTAATAGCGTTGGTTTCAGCGCGTCCACTCCTGCCCGACACTGGCACGTCAGTTGTCAGGTGCGCCATAGGAACAAGGAGTAAGACGAGTTATTCCATTTTTAAGGAGTTTTATGAAGAGTCCGATCTTCTATCCTGAGACGAACGGTCATCCGCCGCCGACGGCCGAAGTCGAGATATTCACGCCCTCGGGCGTGATCAAAGGTCTGTTGCACAAAGCCGAGGGCGCGCGTGGGGCAATGATAATGGCGCCTGACGCCGGGGGCGGACTGGAAGGGCCTGCGGGTCTTTACGAACCGCTCGCGCAGCAGTTGCAAAAAGCCGGGATCGTCTCGTTGCGGATTGATTACCGCGAGCCGAACGATCTGCGGGAATCCATCTATGACGTGTTGGCCGGAATCGAGGCGATGCGACAGCAGGGCGTGGAACGAATTGCGCTGCTCGGGTGGTCATTCGGCGGCGCCGTCGTCATTACTGCCGGGGCGGCCAGCGACCTCGTAGTCGGAGTCGCGACAATCGCCTGCCAGAATTTCGGCGCCGAGATCGCGTCGGATTTGTCGCCGAAGAGTCTTTTGATCATGCACGGCACGGACGACATGGTGACGCCGGATCAATATTCGCGCGACCTGTATTCCCGCGCCAGAGAACCCAAGGAATTGGTGTTGTATTCCGGAGGCGATCACGATCTGGCGCAACACACCAGCCTGGCGCTCGATAAACTTCGCGCCTGGAGCAAAAGATTGTTGCTCATTTCGGCTAAGGCCAGCGGGCGCTGAATACTTATAGGGCTTATAGGCCTTATTTCGGAGATGTGATGGAGAAACAGTTGGAAACTCAGGTTCGAATACCGGCCGGCGGCGTCGTCCTTGACGGCGACCTGGCGATTCCTGGCGGCGCAACCGGGATCGTAGTATTCGCGCACGGCAGCGGCAGCAGCCGCCACAGCCCGCGCAACAGGAGTGTGGCGCGAGTCATTCAGGAAGCGGGCGTCGGCTCGCTGCTGTTCGACCTTCTCACGCGTGAAGAAGAATCGGTGGATGTTTTTACGCGCCATCTCCGCTTCGATATCGAATTGCTGACCGCGAGATTGATCGAGGCGACACGGTGGCTCGCCGGTCAGGAAGAGACTCTGAATTTGCGGGTCGGTTACTTCGGATCGAGCACAGGCGCGGCGGCGGCTCTGATGGCCGCCGCCAGACTTGGCGCCATGTCAGGCCCCATGTCAGGTATGGATATCGGCGCGGTCGTTTCGCGCGGAGGGAGGCCCGATCTGGCCGGCGACGCATTGCAGATGGTCAAAGCGCCAACGCTGTTGATTGTCGGCGGACATGACGAACTGGTGATCGAATTAAATCAGGACGCTTATGCGCGGCTGCGATGCGAGAAAGAGTTGAAAATCATTCCGGGCGCTACGCACCTGTTCGAAGAGCCGGGCGCGCTCGAGCAAGTCGCCGATCTTGCGGCCGCCTGGTTCAAAAAGCGCCTGCAATCGCTGCCGGCGCCAAGAAGCGCGGCGGGCGGCGCGCGGCAATAATAAATAGTGAGACAGACTTTATATTTATTCATATTTATAACGAACCATTTTGCGGTATGAGGTAATTTTATGGCTATAAATACATTGAAATATCGGCAGCGATTATTGGATGAACGCGACAAAATCAAGAGCGATATCCTGGGCAGAACCGAACTTCCGCAGACCTTCGACACGGACGTCGTGCTCGACTCCGCGGACAGTTCGGTGCGGGAGCTTTCGATGGATATGGAAGGCCGCCTGATGAACATGAAAAGCGACCGGCTGGAGCATATCAACGCCGCATTGCAGCGAATCGAGCGCGGCGTATATGGAATCTGCATGAGATGCAGGCAGGAAATCGATCCGAAGAGGCTCGACGCAGAACCGGCCGCGATGACCTGCATAGATTGCCTTTCTTTAAAGGAGCAGGGATTCGTGGCCTCCACAATGTAGGAACACTAATTGCTGCCTCCGGAAGGAGTTTGAGGTAGGTACATATAAACCCATGCGAACTAACTGGCATTAAGTATGTACGTTACATGTCTGTATACGGAATCGTACAAAGTGAAGTAATGAAGTATGAAGGTCGTACATGCGACGAATTGGCCGCATTTCCTCTCCGCGCGCGCCGAATGGCAATATGTTTCTTATAAATCATCAAGGAGGTAATGATGATTTCATTAGCCAGGAATCGCCTTCTGGCGGCGCTGCCTGAACAGGATGTTGAAAGGTTGATGGCCGGGTCTGGATCCATTCAATTGTGTTTGGGCGATATTCTTTATCACGCCGGCGAAGAGATTCGTCACGTCTATTTCCCGGAGCAGGGATTGATCTCTCTGGTAGCCACGATGATGGATGGCGCGACGGTCGAAACGGGCATTGTCGGAAACGAAGGAATGATGGGGGTGCCCCTCCTTCTGGGGGCCGACAGCGCCCCATATCGCGCGATCGTTCAGGTCGAGGGACAGGCCTGGCGTATGAAGGCGGACGTTTTCAAATATGAAATGTTGCGCGGCGGCGCGCTGCGCAAGCGCCTGCTGCTCTATACGCAGGCGATGATGACACAGATGTCGCAGATGGCCGCCTGCAACTGCCTGCATACGGTCGAAGAACGGCTATGCTCGCTCCTGTTGATGATCGACGACCGCATGGACTCGAACGAATTCTTTCTGACACACGAAATGATCGCGGAGATGTTGGGCGCGCGGCGAGCCGGAATCACCGTCGCCGCGGGCAAATTGCGCCAGGCGGGAGTGATCAGTTACATGCGCGGGCACATTCACATACTGGACAGACGCAGCCTGGAGATGTGGGCCTGCGAATGTTACCGCACGATCAAATCGGAGTTCGACAGACTTTTCGAAATCGAACCTGAATCGGAATTCGAAAAGATGCCTTCCACTCTACAGTGGGCAGGTTCCGGATCGAACGCCTATAGCCAGGGGCGCGAACCAGTCAGACCGACCTGAAGACGAGGATCGAGGATCGAGGATCGAGGATCGAGGATCCTAAGGATCCATTCGATCTTCCATCTTCGATCTTCTATTTTCGATTCTCTTCCCTGCGGCTTTCCAGATAATAGTTGGCGCGGACAGATGACCCTCGGTCGCTGGCCAGATCATCGAGGAATTTGAGAAAACTCTGGAAGATGGCTTCGTTGTCCGGCTCGCTTTCAACCTCTTTGGATAATTTGCGAACGTAGCCGGCGCTGGTCACCTGCAACCGCGCGTCTCCGAGGATGGTTTGTATAAACATATTCGACACGGTGAAGGGTTTTGTGGAGTCGGAGAGGTCCAGCGCGAGCCTGACCGACTGCGGGAGTTCCCGGTATTGGCCTTCGCTGGTCCCCTCGAGACGGCTCTCCGTTCGGCGAATGAGCGCCACCGGGCTTTTAGACGGGTCGAAGCCGGGAGAGGCATTGACCACTCCGAGGGTGGGCGGCAGCACCGTCGGGTCTTTCACCGCCAGGTTCAATCTTTTATAAATCTCCGGCCTGTACAATCGCCCGGTGTTGCACGCGCCCAGGATCGCCCGCTCGACTCCCGCCGCCGCAAGGTTTTCCTGCAAGGCGCCCAGTGAGATGTAAGAGCGCGGCGCCCTTGGCTGTTGCGATCTCTGTAATTTCAGCCCGTTCCCGTTGCTGCCATGCGTTTCGAAGAATATCTCGCGAATCGAGCCCTCTTTGCGTGACCGGTTGACTCGCATAATCTCCTTCAATACCCAGCGCCAATCAGCGCTCTCCACATACAAAAACCCGAGCCCTTCGTAAAGCCGTCGATTGCCTGAGGCCGCGAAATCCGGGCTGAAAACAATGGCCCGGCGCTCGCCCAGTTTTTTCAGCCTCGCGGCGGCTTCCGCGGCGTCCGAATGAGCGGCTTCATGCGCGCGCCCATAAAGCAAGGACAATCCCAATACGATTATTAACAGCAATGACCTGGCGCTTTTCCCCATTCTAAGAACCTCATAGGCCTTACAGGTCCTACAGGTTTTATAGGGCCTATAAGCCCTGTTCAGTCCAGCAAGCTATATGCCCGGGCGCGCGCAATTGAATGGTACAATATAGTTTGATATGACGATCTTGATGGGAAAAACCGAAGACGAACTTATGGAGTTCGCAGAGGGGATCGGAGAGGCCCGTTTTCGCGGCAGGCAGATTTACCAGGCGATCTACGGACGACGCGCGCTCAATGTCGGGCGGATGACTGAGCTTTCAAAAGATCTACGCGAAAAGCTGGATGCGATTGCTCGCGTCGTCGAGACTCAAATCGCCAATGTTTTCCATTCAACGGACGGGACCAGGCGTTATCTGCTCAGGCTCGGCGACGGGCGTGAAGCGGAGGCCGTGTTTATGCCGGAAGAGCGCCGCGACACTATCTGTATTAGTTGCCAGGTGGGTTGCGCCGTCGGATGCGGTTTCTGCATGACCGCCCAATTGGGCGTCAAACGCAGTATGACCGCGGGCGAGATCATCTCGCAGGTGGTCATCGTCCTGAACGAGGTTTACGGCGAAGGCGCTGAGCCTCCGCACGGCGTGAATCTGGTGTTTATGGGAATGGGCGAAGCCTTTCTGAATTACGACGAGGTGATGAAATCGATCAGAGTCATGGCCGACGAGAAAGGCCTCGGTATAAGCCCGAAGCGCGTTACCGTCTCGACCTCTGGCGTTATTCCGCGCATTTACGACTTCGCCAGAGAGCCGATCCGGCCGCGACTGGCGATCTCGCTCTCGGCCGCCACCGAAGAGCAGCGAACGCGATTGATGCCGATCAACCGCAAGTATACGCTCGCGGATCTGATGAAAGCCTGTCGCGAGTATCCGCTCGGCGAACGCGAGCGGCTGACCTTCGAATACGTGATGCTCGACGGCGTCAACGATTCCGACGAGGACGCGCGGCGGCTGGTCAAACTGCTCAACGGCATTCGGGCGAAAGTGAACCTGATCCCGCACAACCCCGCGCCCGAGTTGCCGTATCGGGCCTCGCCGATGGAGCGCATCCTGAGCTTTCAGAAAATCCTGGTCGAACGCGACGTCCCCGCGTTCATCCGGCGGCCGCGCGGACAGGACATTTCGGCGGCCTGCGGACAATTGGCGGCAAGACATCAAGCGAATATATGAATAGAACAGATGGAACAGATAGGACAAATAGGGCAGATGGGACTCAATAAATCCCATCTGCCCTATTTGTCCTAATCTATCAAAACTTTTCCCGGAATAAACACATGAATTCATCTCCCGACTACATCGTCCTCGGCAGCGGCGTCGCGGGACTTCGCGCCGCCATCGAACTGGCCCGTGATGGGCGCGTCGCCGTCCTGACCAAGGACCGGCTTGACGAATCAAACACGGAATACGCGCAGGGGGGCGTCGCCGTGGCGATGTCCGACGACGACGAAATCTCGCTCCACTTAGAAGACACGTTGAACGCCGGCGCCGGGCTGTGCGACGAGCAGGCCGTTCGCGTATTGGTCGAAGAAGGGCCGCGCTACATCACCGAGCTGATCGAATGGGGCGCGCAGTTCGACCGCGAAGGCGGCGCGCTGGCGTTCACGAGGGAAGCCGCGCATTCGCGCCGTCGCATATTGCACGCGAACGGCGATTCGACCGGCCGCGAAATCGTCCGCGCGTTGATCGCCCACGCCAGGAAACAGCCCAATATAGAGCTCGTGGCGCATGCGGCGACCATCGGGTTGATTGTCGAAGACGGGCGATGCTCTGGAGTACGGTTCATAGATCCGAACGAGAGCTTGCGGCGGGAGTTGCGCGCGCAGGTGGTCGTGCTGGCGACCGGCGGCGCGGGGCAGATTTTCGCGCAGACCACGAACCCGAGCGTGGCTACAGGCGACGGAATGGCGATGGCCCATGCGGCGGGCGCGACCATGTGCGATCTGGAATTCACGCAGTTTCATCCGACCGCGCTGGCGCTGGAAGGCGCGCCGCGATTCCTGCTGAGCGAGGCGCTGCGCGGCGAAGGAGCGATCCTGCGCAATCATGACGGCGAAGCTTTCGCCCGAAGGTACGACGACCGTGGCGAACTTGCGCCGCGCGATATCGTCGCCCGCGCTCTCGTGGCCGAGATGGAAAGAACAGGCGCGCGATGGATGTACCTGGACCTGACGCATCTCAAAGCCGATTTTCTGCGCGAACGATTCCCTAATATTTTCGAGACCTGTCTGCGCTACGGACTTGATTTAACGAAGGATCAATTGCCCGTGAGTCCGGCGGCGCATTACGTGATGGGAGGCGTGAGAACCGACACGCATGGGCGCACGACGCTCCCGGCGCTTTACGCGGCGGGCGAGGTCGCCTGCACCGGCGTCCATGGAGCGAACCGGCTGGCCAGCAATTCCCTTCTGGAAGGTCTGGTCTTCGGCGCGCGCGCGGGCGCGGCCGCTGTTGAAGACGCTCAGCGTATCCGGAAACAATCGGCGAAACAAACGCCGCCGGATCCTGTTGAATTCGAACTGTCCGAATGGCGTTTGGACCCACGGATCAAAAAGCGCGTGCAGGAGGTCATGTGGCGCAAGGCAGGGCTCATCCGCCGCGCGGATGATTTGCGAAGCGCCATCGAAGAATTCACCGCAATGGCGGCTGAGAACGTCAACGAACGCACCAGGAATTTCGCGGCGCTGGCGAAGCTGATGGCCGAGGCCGCGCTGTGGCGTGAAGAGAGCCGCGGCGGCCATTTCCGCGAAGACTTCCCGGCGCGCGACGATAAACACTGGCGCGTTCATTCAGCCCAGCGGCTCGACCAACCGATAAAAGCCGCCGAGTTAAATCAGAGTAAATAATAATGGCGCAGGTTTAGCGCGTCGTCTCAGCCGAAGTGCGCCGAGGCGAAGAACTGCGAGGCCAGTTCGCTCAAATGCGTTTGAACATAACGGTGCACGTCGGCGGGCGTTTCGAGAGAGAGCGCATGGGAAGCGAGCTTTTCCGCGTCTTCCAGGCGAATCGAACGGACGAGGCGGCGAATGGCCGGAATCGCGCTCGGCGTCATGCTCAGATCGGCCAGCCCTAACCCCAGAAGCATAATCACCTGGGCAGGGTTAGACGCCATCTCTCCGCAGACGTTGATCGGAATGTTGATCTTTTTGGCGGCGTCGGCCACGAATTTGATCGCGCGCAGAACGGCGGGATGCATCGGGTCGAACATCTTATCCACATTCTCATTGCCTCGGTCCACGGCCAGCAGGCTCTGAGTCAGATCGTTTGTGCCGAGGCTGAAGAAGTCGGCTTCGCGCGCCAGTGATTCGGCCATAATCACGGCGGCCGGGGTCTCGACCATCACGCCTATCTCGACGTCTTCGGCATGCTCGATCTGTTCGTCGCGCAGGTTTCTTTCGACCTCGGCGATAATCTCTTTGGCCCTGCGCACCTCGTCCAGGTTTGAAACGAAAGGCAGCAATATCTTCAATCGCGCCTCGCCGTCCGGCCGCAGCGCGGCGCGCAGTATGGCTCGCACCTGAGTTCTCAAAACGCTGTCCACGGCCAGCGAGAGTCTGATCGCGCGAAGCCCCAGCGCCGGGTTGCGTTCGGGTTTGAATCCTTCCAGGCGCAGTTTATCGCCGCCGAGGTCGAATGTCCTGATGATCGCGCCGCTCTCGCCGCAGGTGTCGGCCAGGCATTTGTAGGCTTCGTATTGCTCGTCTTCAGACGGCAGTCCCGACGCGGCTTGCGAATAGAGAAACTCCGAACGATAAAGCCCCACGCCGGCGGCGTTGAAACGCTGCAGCGTCTCGATCTCCTCGATCAGTTCGATATTCGCGCGCAGTCTGACTTCGCGCCCGTCGCGGGTGACCGGCGGCAGGTCGCGCTCCTCAATGTAATGGAGCTGCTGTTCCTGCTGGCGCTCCCGAAGTTCCACGTAAAACCGCAGCGTCTCGGGCAGCGGGTTGACAATGATTGCGCCGACGGCGCCGTCAATGATGATTGTCTCACCGGAGCGAACGCGCCCCGTCACGTTCCGCACGCCGACCACGGCCGGGATGTTGACGCTGCGCGCGATGATTGAAGTGTGCGACGCCCACCCGCCGGCCGCGGTGACGAAGCCCAGCACGCGGTCCGGGTCCAGTTCCGCGGCGACCGACGGCAACAGATCGTCCGCCACGATGATCGAATTTTCGGCCAGTTCGCTCAGGTCGCGCGCCTCGGCGCCGGAAAGTATCTTGACCAGGCGGTGGGCGACATCGGCCACGTCCGAGCCGCGCTCGCGCAGGTAATCATCAGTGATCTTGGCGTAGATGCTGAGCAGATGGTTCGCGGTGTCCCGCACGGCCCACTCGGCGTTGACGCGATTGTCGCGAATGCAGTCCTCGATCTGGCGACCAAGATTGCGGTCCTTGAGCATCATCAAGTGGGCTTCGAGGATGTAGGCGCGGTCCGACCTGAACGCCTCGCGGAAACGCGCCATCGCCTTGCGCACCTGGCGCTGGGCCAGTCGTACGGCCTCGCGGAAACGCTTGATCTCGGCGTCCACCTGATGCTTCGGGATGAACATGCGCACGATCCGGCCCCTCGGATCATCGACCAGAAACGCAGGCCCGATCGCCACGCCCTGACAAGCGCCTATGCCTTCATATCTGTGTTCGGAGATTTTTCCAGATAGGCCTCTCATCTTACTCTTCACCAAATTTGTCTTCGATCAGCCTGCGCACCGCTTCCATAGCCTCGATCTCATCCGGGCCTTCGGTGATCACCTCGACCAGGGCCCCTTTCGACGCGGCAAGGAGCAGTATTCCAAAGATGTTCTTCGCGTCCACAGCCCCCGGAGGATCCAGAGGCCCCGGGCCGGACGAATTGGCGTTCGACTCCATACGCGCAAGCTTTACGTCGCAGCGGAAAGAGTTAGCCAGCTTGACCAGCCTGGCCGCCGCCCGCGCGTGCAACCCTAAGCGATTGGTGATGTCTAAAGTAACTCGCTGCATCCTGACAGTAAGGAGTAGGGAATGGGGGGCGGGAAATGGAGAGTAACTTCCTTCCCCACTCCCTATTCCCTACTCCCTACTCCCTACTGCTTGCTCGGTGTGAGCACTTCGCTCGCCAGATAGATTGTTTTCTGTCCCTGGTCTCGAACGCGGCGCGCGATGACGCCCAGCGTTTCATCCGGCTGTTGGTCGGTCAGTTTGAGGATCATAGGCAGATTGACGCCGGTCACCACCTCGATCGGCGCGCTGCCCAGAAAAGTGCAGGCCAGATTGGTCGGCGTGCCTCCGAACATGTCAGTCAACACAAGTACGCCTGCGCCCTGGTTGACGCGTTCAATGGCCTTGCCGATCTCATCACGGGCAATCTCGACGTCGTCGTGCCAGCCGATAGTCACGGCGGTAATATGATGAATGTCTTCGTTGATGATCGTTTCCGCCGCGCTGACCAACTCCGTCGCTAAATTCCCATGCGTAACGACCACTCCTCCGACTAGTGGCATAAAACCTCGATTGCGGATTGCGGATTGCGGATTGCGGATTTGTGAATCCGTTTAACTGCTGGCGCGGAATCAAGATT
>DASUFM010000574.1:0-3361 GCA_036274535.1 Blastocatellia bacterium | reverse complement strand
CGAATTGCTGCGCCTTTCGGCGCGTTCGCATGGCGTCGGCGCGGTTGGCGACCTGGCCGATTATTACCGCATGCCGATTCGGGAAGCCCGTCAGCGGATCGCCGAACTGGTTGAAGCGGGAGAATTGCGCGAGGCGCGGGTCGAGGGATGGCGGGAACCGGCTTATCTTCACTCGAAAGCGCGTATCGCGGAAAGAATCGAGGCTTCGGCGTTGCTGTCTCCGTTCGATCCTGTGGTCTGGTACCGCCAGCGCGCCGCCCGGCTCTTCGATTTCGATTACCGCATCGAGATCTTCACCCCCCAGGAAAAGCGGCGCTGGGGATATTACGTGCTGCCGTTCCTGTTCGGCGATCGGCTGGTCGCCCGCGTCGATCTCAAAGCGGATCGCGCCTCGCGCCGTTTGCTTACGCTGGCCGCATACATCGAAGCCGGCGCCGATCCCGGCGCGGTCGCCGATGCGCTCGCCACTGAATTGTGGACGATGGCTGCGTGGTTGGGCCTGGACTCCATCTCTGTCGAACGGCGTGGAAATTTCGCGCGGACGCTCGCAGCCGCCGTCCGCTCATGCGTGGCTTGAAACATGAAAATCAACCACGAAGAAACGGTTCCGCTGTCCCCCAGACATGTATGAACAAGATTGCCTCGGCCTCAGACCCAAGAATTTCAGCCGCAATCTGATTGTGGCGGCTCAGTAGCTCGACGTATTCGAGGTCCTGCTCAGCATAACGTTGCGAACCAGGAAGGCTATGGATGCGCATCCACAGAATCGGAAGCGCCTGCCGCAGTAAGTGGCCAACCGGCGGAAGGGCGCCGAAATGTCTTTCCCACACATCCCAAACAGTCATGATTTACCAACCCATATATTCCAGAACCATATCTATCAAATCTATCCTCTACCATCACAATTGCGGATGTTACACTATTTCTCCAATCCGGAGCCGTCTTCTCTGATTGATTCTGCGCCGAAGAAGACACGCCTGATCTCTGGGTAATGCGCCCGGATGTCATCTTTTAAGCGCCAGACGGCTCTTCTTACTTCGCGGGCGGAGATCGTGTCGTGGAAGCGCAGCTCGATAACGAGCAGCAGGCCCCCGCTCCCTGGTAGATTGTGTAGAGGCGCTGAACATGTGACACATCCCGATCCGCCTCGATTAGCGCGCGCAGACCTTCGAGCGTCCTGCTGTCAACCCCCTCGCCGATCAGCAGCCCCTTACTCTTGTAGATCATCACGACCGCAACCGCGCACAGCAGCGCGCCGATCACGACCGATGCGACGGCGTCCAGGTGGGGCAGGTTTAATTGTCGGCTCAGGAAGATCCCGAGGAATGCGACGACGATCCCGATCAGCGCCGCGGAGTCTTCGAGCAGGACGGAAAAGCCGGTCGGGTCTTTGCTCGCGTGGATGGTCTCGATCACGCCCTTACCTCGGCGCTCGGCGCTGAAGGCCTTCCACCCGAAGCGCCACGACATCCCCTCGAAGACGGCGGCGAAGCCGAGCACGACATAGTTCCACGCCGGGTCTTCGACCGGCTCCGGGCGCGCGAGATGAGTGAATCCTTCGTAGGCGGACATGCCTCCGCCAACGCCGAAGATGAGGACGCCAACCATGAGCGTCCAGAAGTAGAGTTCGCGTCCGTGGCCGAAGGGGTGATCTTCGTCCGGCGGCTTGCGGCTATTGCGGACGCCAAGCAACATCAGCCCGTCGTTACCAGTATCCACGACTGAGTGGATCGCCTCAGAGAGCATGGCCGAGCTGCCTGTGAAACTGGCCGCTATCGCCGCGTCGCCCTCACCGTCCGCCCCCCCTGTACCGATAGGGTCGTAATGGTTGGGTGGAATAGCTGCATGGCCGGCATAGAGGGCTACTGTACCGGTATGACAAATTCAAACGAATTAGTGTTTCCGTTGGTGGCAGAGAGTTATTGTGCGGAGCGGCGGAAGGCGATATATACTGATTGAATGACTGTTTCAGCGCGACTTTCCCGGTCGGATTGCTTGTGCTTCTAAAACTATGAACTTACAGACCTTAGAATTCGTAGGTCAACACGGTTAAGTCAATCAATAACAAGGAGAAGCGTTATGTTCTGTCCGACTTGTGGTAGAGAAGACTCACAGGGGCGCAGATTCTGCCCAACGTGCGGGGCCAACCTGGAGAGAGTGACAAGGGCGTTGTCGCCGGAAGGAGACAGTTTACTCGCAAGGGCTGACAAGGCTTTTGACAGGCTGGTTGCGCGATACGCCGGACTTTTCTTCGGCGGCGCTCGGGACAGAGCCCTGGACTGGCGAGTAAGTCATTCGTGGACGATTTGGGCGCAGGCGTTTTTGGCGTTGCCCGCCAACTTTATTCTGTTCTGGATCATGCTCTTCGGCATTCTCCCACTCAGGCTGTTTACCTTGTTGCTTGGCAGCCCTTTCCGCTTGCTGTCTGAACGCAGCGCCCAACAAGACGCCATGCAGTCCCCGGCGCCGGTAGCGAAAGTGGAAAATAAACATGCGCAGCTACAGGCGCCGCTGCCGGGACAATGGACGCTGGACTCCGGCCCCAGCGCGGTTGAACACACCACGATGAATTTACCCGACCCCGTCCCTCCGCGGCGTAAAAAGGTCAGGGACTAATGCGAAATAATCGTAAGCTCTCGACAACAGTGTCACAACTGCCCGACCTAAATTATGCGGATGGCGCTGGATGATTGACTGTGTATACAGCTTCTCAAACTCCACAAAGCTCAGATTTGAACCTCTGTTGAGTCTTTGCGCTTTCGTCCTCCAAAATCTGCGGCATTGAAAACACTGTGTCTTTAAATAATTGAAAACTGCTGATACAGAATACGCATCCTAAAGCTGAGACTGATTCCGCCCGATGATTCCCTCTATCTTCTCCATAGATTCCGCCACCCTTTCCATAGAAGCCGCCAGTCTTATGATAGCCTTCATCCCCTGCCATACCGCAAAGATGGCCACGACAATAGCTATAATCCCTCCGGCATATATCAAAAAGGCAATGAAGGCTCCTTCGCTTCGCTCAGAGATGGCTTTGATTTTGGTCTTTCTAAAGACCTCTTGATAGAGTCTCAAAGTTCCATTAGCAAAGTTGCGAAGATAGAGCATTTCCTTTTTGTACCGATTGAATAGGGAATTGATCTTCGCTCGCTCAGCGTCCTGGCCAATGCTCAGGCTCTTTTTCGGAGTGTAAACTCTCGAAATCTTGAAGGCCGTATGTCATTTTCTCACACTCACTTTCTTTAGGTTGAGCGCAGGCCGGTGACAATATTGAACATCCTTACCGTCTGGCGATTACGCAGGAGGCTTCACGCCCGACATTCCGCTTTACGATCTTTATGTCCCGGAATCCTACCCATCG
>DASUFM010000573.1:0-3870 GCA_036274535.1 Blastocatellia bacterium | reverse complement strand
ACTCGGCGCGGACTTGACTGGCGACGCGAGCAAGGCTACCGGCATCGATCTGAAATCGCCGATGGCCCTGGCCGCGTGGCAGGCGCCGGAAAGCGCCAAAGGAGGAGAGGCCGCGACGCGAAGCGCGCTGACGGTTCGCGTCACTGACCGCGCCCGCTTCGAGCGCCTGCTGGCGAATTATCAGGAGGACTTCGGCGATTTCGATCAATTCTTCACTGCGGCCGCGGCGCTCTCGCGCTTTGCCGGAATCATTCCTGCGGCCGTGCCGGTGATTTTCGCCTCGATGGCGTCCTCCGAGGCGCGGGGCAAAGTGGCGGCGCGATCATCATCGGCGTCGAAGATTCCGTCGCTCAAGCCTTTTTCCTACACGTCGCCGGAGAGTGTTGGCGGTCTTCCGGTCACGACGCTGGTCAGACCTGTCATTTCGGAAGAGGGCGGCGCCAGATGGGAGACGATCCGCGTCGCCTACCTGGGCGAAACCGCTATCGTCTCGTCGTCGCGCGAAGCGATCGCCGATTTGCTGGCCTCCGGAGATTCGGGGCAGACAATCGCGCAAAGCGAAGCCTTCTCCAAGGCCCGCGCCGAGAAAGGCGAGATAATCTTTTTCAGCCGGCTGAGCGCCGCGCTCAAACCGTTCTTCGATCTGGCCGAATCGAATGGCAAGAATCAGGAGATCGCCGCGTTCGCCAACGCATTCGGCGTCGAGAGCGGGGCGCTGCAACTGACTCCGAATTCGTGGGAAACCGTCTTCAGAATCGGCCTCTCCGACAACGAATTCGTCAAGAGTTTCAAGCCGTTCAACGCCGGCGATCTTCTGGCGCCGCGCGAGTTGATTCCACGCTCAACCATACTTTACGCGGGCGCGGTCGTCGATCCGGCGAAACTATACGGCGCGCTGAAGAGTCTGGAAAACGGGAAGGGAGGGGAGAAGGCTAATGATCGCGACAAGGAGATCGACGCGGACATCGAGAAACTGATCGTCCCGAATATGCAGGGCGAGATCGCCGCCGCGCTGCTCAGTCTCAGACCGATCTTCGATGGCGCCGAATGGCCGGCGCTGGCGCTGGCGCTGAAACTCAGGAACGGAGACCTGGCCGCGGCGCTGCGCGCGGGCAGACTCTTCGCCAATTTTCGCCGCGTGTCCGACGCGACGGCGGGAGGAAATCCGATCGTCGCGTTGGGCGAGGGCGGCGCCGCGCCCTTCGCCGCCGTGACCGGCGATTATTTCCTGCTCGCCGACAGCGTCGAAACGCTACGATTGTTCGAAGCCAGGGAGAAGTTCTCTTCGTCGCGCGATTTCGCGCGGTCGACTAAAGACACGCCCGGCGGTCTGGCGATGTTCGCTACCTACGACCTGGAATCGGCGTTCGACGAAGCGAGTAAGGCGCTCGCCGACAGTTCGTCGCAACAGATGTTGCCTTTCATCAGCGCCGTGATACACGCTTTTCACAGCCAGCGCGCTTATCTGGCCGTCGAGAAAGACGGTCTGGTCGGCCGGCTCGCGGTCGCTTTCGACCGCGAGGGGCGTTATTCGGTCGGCGACCTGACGAACGCGATTGGTGATTTCGACCTGGCCAACGCGATGATCGCGCCCAGGGGATTGACCGTAATTCAATCGCCGCGAGTCGAATCAATGACGCTGCGGGTTATGGCCCGTACGCCCGGAGTCGCGCCGCGTGTCCGGGACGATCTGGGTAAATTCGATTTCCAGCGCGTCGAATCAAGCGACTCTTCGACGCTGGTCGTCACGACCTCCGCCCGCCACATTCCCGAAAAACTCACGATCCAATTGCCGGTGGTCGGGGCCGAATTCGCCCCTTTCCTCAACCCGACCACCCGTATAAATTCCGACGACCCGCGCATCGTCGCGCTCGCAAAACAGATCGCGGGCGAAGACCACGACGGCCGCAGCGTCGCGCGTAAGATCGGCGTATGGACGTATGGAAATCTGAAGTGGAAAAAGGTCGAGAGCGACACTGTCGAGACGCTGGCGTCCCGCGAGGCGGACTGCCTGGAACATTCTGAACTTTATGTCGCGCTGTCGCGCTCGTTGGGATTGCCGGCGAGGGTCGTGACGGGCGCCGCGCTCAGCGGCGGGTCGTTCGGCGCTCACGCATGGGTCGAAATATATCTGGGCAAATGGGTCGAGATCGATCCGACCTGGGGGATGATGGACCGCGTCGACGCCACCCATCTGCGCTTCGACGGCGAGGCGTTCACCAGTTATGCGATGCTCAACCAGCTCGATCTCGAAATCACTTCGGCGCGCCGGGCGACCGCCGATTACCAGCGCGACCCTATCCGTCTGGTCAAAGAGTTCAGCCTCGACCGGCGATCGCGCGACCTGGCGTTTGACCTCTCGCTGACCGCCGAACAGGCCCTCGGGCCGGGCGGATGGGCAAATCTCAACGAGAAGCAGCGCGCCGCCGTGGTCAGCGCGTTCGAGAAGACCGTCAAGGGAATGTGGGAGACCTGGGATGCGGAAACCCCTTTGCCGCCGCGCGTCCTGCAAAGCGACCTCAGCGGCGGCCGCGCTTCCGTCACATTGCTGCGCGGCGAGGCGTTGCTGCGTTTGACGATGGTTTCACGCGACGGCGCATGGTTCATCACCGAGCACGAGATCGTAGACGACGCGCTGCCCGAGTTCGCCGACGCGCTTCAGGGCGCGCTGAAACCTGACAGCCGCCGGGGGGTGATCTTCGGGACGTCCGTCGAGGCCGCCGCCAAACAGATCGAGAAATTGATCGCCGGCGAAGGCGAAAGGCCGGAACTTCTCTTGTTGAAATCGCGCGTGCTCAGCGCGCAGGAATTAGATGAGACCGTGAAGCCGCAGGCTCAAACCGCAACTGACAAGACCAATTCGCCGCCCTCGGTCGAAGTCCTGCCCGCTTCAGTCGGGGTTCTGATGGACGCCGCCAAACGCTGGCCGGATTTCGCGCCGGTCCGTCTGGCGCTGGCGCGCGCGCTGCTTTATTCGGGCGCCGGCGAAGACGCCGCCAATCCGCTCAGCAAGGACGCCGAGCGCGCCATCACGGAATTGAACGAGTACGCGCGCCTCGCTCCTTACGATCCGCGTCCGTGGCGCGACCTGGCGGTCGCCTATGAGCGCTTCGGCAAGTTGGAAGACGCCGAAGCGGCCCTGCAGAAAGCCGTCGAACTCGATCGCCAATATCTTGACCATCACGCCGCCCTCGTCAATTTTCACCTGCTCAACAACCACCCGGCCAAGGCCAAATCCGCCTTCGCCGGCATGCTCAAGGCGTCTTCCGACGCGGATGAAATATACGGGGAATTCGCGGATGATGAAGGCTACGATCCCGATTACGCGAAGGCGCTCGAACCCCTGTTGCTGGCCTTCCCGAAGGAACTGGAAGGCAGCGTGGCGGGCCTGGTCCTGCTCGCCGGAGTCCAGGAGGCCCAGAACAAGATCGGCGACGCCGTTAAATCAATGCAGCGCGCCATAGCCATCGAACCTTATTCCAGTTCTTACGAGTACCTCTCATCGCTCTTCCGCTCACAGCGCCGCTTCACCGAGGCCCTGGGCGCGGCCAATGAAGCCGTCAAACTCGACGAGGATTCGGCCGACGCCCATTTCGAACGCGCCTGCTCGCTGGCGCAACTGGGACGCAAACGCGAGGCCCTGGCCGCGCTGAAACGGATGCTGGAAATCGACCCGGAAACGGTCTTCGACACCGGCGAGCCCGACCTGCAACCGCTCGCCGCAATGCCTGAATTCAAAGCTCTGAAGGGAAAGATGAAGGGAACGGCCGCGCCCGCTGACGAAGCGAAACCCGCGAAATCGTCGAGCGATTCCCCGCGCCGCTGAGTTGAAAACGCGGAAACGCGGAATAAACGGAACGGGCGGAAGAT
>DASUFM010000572.1:0-2987 GCA_036274535.1 Blastocatellia bacterium | reverse complement strand
CGGTCTGGCGCGATTTCAACGGTGATTTCGGCGACGATCTGCTGCGCGAGCATTACCAGACCTCGCAGCACGAAGTGAAATAGTTAAGCTGGTTGGAAACATTGCCCATTGCCCATTGTGTGGCGGAGGTTTTATCAAGTACTCCTGCGATTCAATTGGTAATTGGCGATGGGCAGTGGGCAATGGAATCCAATACCACAGGCTTTAGAAATGCAGTCTCTTCCCATCGACCCGCTCCTTCCTGAAATCATCGCGCGACTACGCCAATCGCCGAACGTCGTTCTGGAAGCCCCTCCCGGAGCGGGTAAAACCACCCGCGTTCCCCCCGCAATTCTCGACGCGAAAATCACATCAGGCGCCGAAGTCTTAGTGCTCGAACCCAGGCGTCTGGCCGCGCGAATGGCCGCGCGCCGCGTCGCCGAAGAGCGTGGGGAGCGGCTCGGCGAGACCGTAGGCTATCAGGTGCGATTCGAAGAGGTGGCGAGCGCGAAGACCCGGCTGCGCTTTTTCACCGAAGGCGTGTTGACGCGGCGATTGCTCTCCGATCCTGCTCTGAAAAACGCAGGCGTCGTCGTTCTGGATGAATTCCACGAGCGCCACTTGCAGGCCGACCTGGCGCTGGCCCTGCTCAGACGGGCGCAGAAGACCACGAGGCCGGATTTGAAACTGGTCGTGATGTCGGCGACGCTCGACGCCGGGCCGGTCGCGAACTTCCTGGACGGCGCGCCGTCGCTGCGCTCCGAGGGCAAGACGTTCGACATCGCGATCGAGCATCTGGCGAGGCCTGATGATCGTCCGCTGGCCGATCAGGTCGCGGCCGCCGTCAACCGGCTGGTGGCGGAAAACATAGACGGCGACATGCTGGTCTTTCTGCCGGGCGCGGCCGAGATTCGCCGCGCGCAAGCCGCCTGCGCAGCCATCGCAGACAGACACGACCTGATCATCACGCCGCTGCATGGCGATCTTTCGGCCGAAGAGCAGGATCGCGCCGTCAAACCGGCCGCGAAGCGCAAAGTGATTCTTTCGACCAACGTCGCTGAAAGTTCCGTCACGATTGATGGAGTCGTCGCCGTGATCGATTCCGGGCTGGCGCGAGTGGCGGGCCATTCGCCGTGGTCCGGATTGCCGACTTTGAACGTGGCCCGCATCAGCAAGGCTTCGGCGACGCAGCGCGCCGGCCGCGCCGGCCGAACGCGGCCCGGCAGATGCTTACGGCTTTACACCGCGCAGGATTTCAACGCGCGGCCCGATCACGATGTCGCCGAAATCCATCGCGCCGATCTGGCCGAAACCGCGCTGGAATTGCACGCCGCCGGCGTCGCCGACTTGAACAAGTTCGATTGGTTCGAGGCCCCTCCGCAATCGGCGATCGAGGCCGCAGAGGGCCTGCTCTTAAAACTCGGCGCGATTGACGAAAAAGGCGCGGTAACTGCGATCGGCCTGAAGATGCTGCGGTTTCCATTGCACCCGCGGCAATCGCGCATGCTGGTCGAGGCCGACGCGCGCGGCGTGGGCGAACATGCCCGCGTCATCGCGGCGCTGATCGGCGAGCGTGACATCATCGCTTCGGAGCTGTTCAAAAATGAGCGTGAGCGAAAGGCCGCGCAGGAAGGGCCGAGCGACTTACTACATCGGCTGGATCTGTTCGAGGAAGCCGCGGCGTCCGGCTTCGCCGCGCCGCGCCTGCGCCGGATGAATCTGGATGTGGGCGCGGTGATGGCGGTCAATCGCGTCAGGCGGCAACTGGCGGGAGCGCGCGTGGCCCAAAAACAGGGAGACGAAGATTTATTGATTTCGATCCTCGCCGGTTACCCGGATCGTGTGGCGAAGCGCCGCTCATTGAAATCTGACAACAGGGAACTGCTGCTGTCGGGCGGCGGCGCGGCGCGTCTCTCGCCTTCGAGCGTCGTCGGGCAGTCGGAATTTATGGTGGCGATTGACGCCGAGGAGCGCCGGGAAGCTAATCAATCCAGGTCGCGCATCGTTCGCCTCGCCAGCCGCATCGAGCCGGAATGGTTGATTGATCTTTTCGCGGCTCAGTTGCGCGAAACGACCGAGGCGAAATGGAACGCGCAATCGGAGCGCGTGGAAGTCGTCGAACGCATGATGTACGACCAGCTGGCGATCAGCGAAAGCCGCTCCTTTACCGCCGGAGGAGAAGCGGCCGCGCGCGTCCTGGCCGATGCGGCGCTCGCCGCCGGCTTGCAGAGGTTTGTCGAGCCGGAGACTGTAAATAGTTTTCTCGCGAAGGTTGAATTCGTGGCGAAGACTTTTCCTGAATCTTCGATTCCGGTGTTCAATGACGGCGATGTTCATGAGGCTCTCGTCGCCTTGTGCGACGGATTGAAGAGCTTCGCCGAATTGCGCGCGGCTGCGAGAGAAGGCGGATTGCTGGAGGCGATGCGCCGGCGTTTGAGCTCGGAGCAGCGGCGGCTGTTGGACAGGATGGCGCCGGAATTCGTGGCGATCGCCGGTCGCAGCCGCGTCCGCGTCAATTATGAAACCGGCAAACCGCCATGGATCGAATCGCGCCTGCAGGATTTTTTCGGAATGGAGACGGGGCCGGTGATCGCGGGCGGGCGCGCGCAATTGGTGTTGCATCTGCAGGCGCCAAATCATCGACCGGTGCAGGTGACGACCGATCTGGATGGCTTCTGGCGGCGCGTCTATCCGCAGGTTCGCAAAGAATTGAGCCGTCGTTACCCGCGCCACTCCTGGCCCGAAGACCCCTTGCATCCCTCGCGCAAATGACCGGCATGAAATCCCTCGAACTTTGAGAATCCTGCGAAATGAGCGTTGTGACAGATTGCCACGAGACTGTGACAGATTGTCGCGACGTCATTACCTTAAAGACGCCTTCAACCTCAATCCCTTCAATACTCCGAACGCAGGCACGACCATTGCCTATTTGCGCGACGGGTCTTTCTTTATGGAGACGCGCCTTCGCCAGGCGTTTTTTTAGAGAATGAAAATCTCATCCACAAAGC